>NZ_NHRP01000039.1:0-25595 GCF_002165385.1 Acinetobacter sp. WCHA39 | reverse complement strand
TACCCCAACAAAACAAGGTGGCTTAACTAGAGCGGAATATCACTTATAAATACGCTTTTAGTTGTTCAAACAAGTGGGACCACCTCTCTTAGATACCACTTGATAAAATTCTACGTTGGTTTGTTCATAGCCCCAGCATGTAGATAAAATATCGCCTACCTGTAGTTCTTCACGGAATTTTTTTAAACGCTCTGCGGTTTTTTCTTTGTTCTGTAATTTTTGCTCATATCTTGCATTACATGATTGGATACTTTCCCCAACGGCTTGTTTTAAACGCTCAATTGTTCTGTAGTGAGTATTGATAAATGGTTTTTTTGCTTTTGCTCGATACGCCTTACATACAAGCATTTCAGTTGATACAAAAAAAACCGAACCGTCTTTAGCAGTTAAAACCAAACTGCCCTCATAGAACATTTGACCTTTTTCATTTTGAGTAAAATTTTTCATTTTCGAGTACCTTTTGTATGAGGTCGCCAATCGACCTGATAAATACATTATACCTAAATTGATTTGTGAGTACAAAACAATATATGTAAACAAGTGTAAAACTCTAGGCGGTATCAATAGAGCAAAGTGTCTACTTTGCGAACTGAAGAAATATAAAAATTCTTCCCTCCCTGATTACCGTTGCAAGGTTCAAGCGAAGCCGACAAAATCTGTGATTTTGTCGAGCTGACCGCAGAACCGCAACTACTCCCCTTTGCCCCTAAGCGGGACTTACAAAGCAATCCCGCAGGGTTGCGACTAGGGCAGGGGGTTAATAATCCCAACGGCTTGCAACTGATCTAAAGTAAATTGATTTTTCATAGCCTAGTTTTCTTTCTACTGAAAACTTCCAACGGTTTACCGATGGCTTATCTATTCCTGAAAAATAAATAGGGTTAAAATTTGGTACTCGATAAACCTTTCTTTTTTTACAGCTCGGAATGCAATTTAAAATTTCATCTGCAATCATTTCATTATCACATTCAAAAATTGCATCACTGCCCGCTTTAATCACTTTGCTTTTTTCTAGTACCCCATACCAATTAAGGAGAATATAAAAGCGGTATATATGGGAAATATCAACGCTATATAGCCCTTTCATATCTTTGTATGATTGAGCTGTTTCAACTATAGGCAACTCTAACGAAAGTTGTTCTTTACTGGTCATAACTCAAAGCCTTTTTTATTAGATCGCCAATCGACCTGACAAATATATTATACCTATATTGATTTGTGAGTACAAAACAATATAGGTAAATTAATGTAATAGCGTTATGCGCCCTGATTGCTCTTATTTTTCGCTGTAGTGGGTTGTTTCCCTTTCCTGTGGTTTTGGTCACTCCCGATCTGAACCAAGCCCGCAGGCATTAAAAAAGCCCCTTGCGGGGCTTACTTATGTTTGCTTTAGATAGGTAAAGTAAAAGTCTAAAATTTGTTTAAATAGATTAATTGCTTCGTGATGTGCTTCAGCAATATTGGAATGTTCATGGGTGAAATAAAACTCATGTGGTGCTTTATCTATGTAGATAGTAATAATGTTTGCATCTTGCATTTGACAGTTTCCAAAGGACACGCAAAATGTACCTTTTGGACTTTCAAGATAGGCTCTTGAGTAGTAATCGAAGTTTGCTTTTTCAAAAGCATTTAGTAGTTCAATAACTATTTTTTTAGTATCCAACTTTGTGAAAATATTGTTCATAATTAATCACCTATTATTTAAGTCGCCAATCGACTTAATAAATACATTATACATATAATGATTTGTGAGTACAAAACAATATATGTAAACTTTTGAAATTATTATTACTGCTATACTAATTAACATTAATACGCATAATATGATTTGTGAGTACAATACAACTTAGGTATAATATTAGCTCGAAAGTTTACGCACGTATTGGGAATGCTTCAGCATACCCAATGCTAAGTAAAGCTTTGAGCAATCAACCGACTGTAGGCAAGGGCTACCGTTCTCGCAGGCATAGAGGGCGATAGTAGAAACACTATATATAGTGGCTAGTAGGTATGAGATCCGCACTAGATATAGTGTTATAGAATTACTTAATTAAAAGCAGGGCAGGGCTTCATGGCGAACTTATCTAATGAATTTGCAATACCTTTAAAGGTCGTTACTGCACGTTGCCAACACTTGAAAGCAAGTTTTAAGGGTATCTTTAATAAGATTGAATCAAAGGCTATCAAGTATAAAAACGATGATAAAAAAATTAGTTCTTTGGTCACTTGGGATGATTGGATATATGCAGGCTTAGACTGCTATGCTCCAGACTGGCAGAAAGGTTTAAATGTTGGTGATGCAATTCCCGATCATCTAATCAATAATTTGCCTTGTCCTACTGGTGAACTGGTCACGCTCGGTTCTTGGATGCTGACAAAGAATATTTATAGATTTGAAAATGAGGTAGCAACTGAACTAACAAAAAGTAAATTTGAGGGCAATTTGCCAAACTTTTTGATCAATGTTCCTGAGCTGTGCATTTACGTTCAAACTGATAATTTTGATTTGCACTTTCAGCAATCTAAAATTTATGGAGTGATATTTACCTTAACTGAACTTTGCTATCAAAAAGTTTTAGTATCTACGATTTTTCTTGATACTGGTTTAACTCGAACAATCGTCTTATTAGTCAATGAAGAAAAAGCTATAGAAGATTGTTTATCAGATTTCATAGATGAATTTCATGATGACCGTTCAATATTAGATGAAAATGAAATAGATCAATACCAATCCCTACAAAAGCAACTTATCAATATTTTGCTTTGGTTCAGTTTATCTAAGCCTGATTATGTCCCATTGCTTCCTGACAACCATAAGGAAAGGGTAGGCGTTCAGACCGTAAAGCGTGTGCCTAGATTATTTGAAGCCCAAAAGTACAAGCCTTTTATTGCAGGCAAGGAAATGTCTAAGCAGATTAAAGCCGTAAATGATCAATTAACTGAATATTCTAAACAATCATCAAAAGTACACCGCAGACCACATTTAAGGCGGGCGCACTATCACTTGTATTGGTATGGGGCAAAAGGTAGTTATGAACGATACGATTTTAAATGGATACCTATAACTTTAGTTGGCGGTACTATAAAAAATATGGACTGACCTTTTTGACATTTCCCCCGCACTCATAACCCACTTAAATCATTCAATAAAGTAGATGCCTGGTCAAGACTGCATACTTGCAGTTTTGACCAAGCATCGGAATATGATTTTTCACAGTAAGAGTTTTGGCCAAGTATGGACCAAGCAATGAAATTGCAAGTCCATACGTGCTAAAACGGTTTTAATTAATAGGGTAGGGCGGTTTTAATGGCGGGAAAACATAGAAGATAGACTGGCATAAGTAATGCCCAAAAGTAGCAAAATTCCACGTATTCGCAAAATTAGAAAACAGAATACAAGCATACTTAACCAAAAAAACTTAGTCCCAGTTAAGCTAGGGAAAAAGAACATAATAATTGCAGGCATTAAAAAGCCAGTGATGATAAGTACCCTGATTATAATTTTCTGCATGTCAGTCCCTCCAAAGACAAATAAGCCCCACTTATTGGCGGGGCGGTATTTCTAGCAACTTAAAAATATTAGATAGATAGGGTCGCTTATTTTGGCTCTCCAATTCATTTATAGCGTACTCAATTGCAACCTGATCTACCTGTGTAATTAGGTAATCAAAGTTTTTTTGATCAATTTCATTATTTATGATCACCTTATTTTTTAGATCATTTAGGTTCATATCAAGCCCTTAATTTTCATCAAGCTTTAATAAGTTTTCATTGATAAGCCAAGCCGATAATGCCTGTCTAATTTGGTCACTTCGGTTGATACCATGAACAGCCTTAAAGCTGTTTATCTTCACATCATACAAGTGATTAATGGTGTAGATTAATTGCTTAGAATTACCCTTACTTAATTCTTCACTGTATGGCGCACTTGGATTGTTTAAATAGAAGTCCAAAGCCGATCTAGCAATATCTGCTAGTACGACTTTTCTTTTATCCGCTACTTTCTCGATCTTTTTGTATAGATCGGGATTGATCTTAATTTTTTGAATTTTGTCAAAGTTCAAAGAATTAACAATGTGAGCCTTTTCATTTGCAATATGGGCATTGCTACTGGTCACAGTAGCATTGCCTTTAGGTGCTTTCATTCAGTCATTCCCTCACGTTGTAAAATTTCATCAATTAAAGCATCGACTTCGGCAATTGCTTTCTTATCCTGTTTCCCATGATCATCTTTATATTCATAGATAGACAAGCCCTCGCCCAATGAACGTGAAAAAGCAGTTCGTAACGCAATCTTAGTGTCCAAAATTGGTAAAGGGTAACTTTCAGCTAACCACTCTTTAACCTCATTAAAGACCTTAGTTTGTGGGTTTACGCCACTCAATAAAAAGTAAGCTGAAAAATCACGATAGCCCTTAATTTCATTGATTGATTTTAAGGTTTCTTTAGTAGCCCAAGCATCCAATGGACTTGTCGTATTTGGAACGATCGCAACGTCACAAGCTACAATAGCAAGGCGTGTTAATTCTGACTGTCTGCCTGCGCTGTCAGTGATTACAAAGTCATATTTTGATTTAATTTTAGCAATCTCTTTGGCTAAGTTGGTTTTTGGTACACCAATAACAGTAAAGCCTAAATCAATATCTGCTTCTTCACGTACAGTAGCCCAGTCAAGTGAACTAGCTTGCGGGTCACCATCAACTAACAGTACGTCATACCCACGTAGAGATAAGCCCATAGCTAAATTAATTGAAGTCGTTGTTTTAGATACACCGCCTTTCTGATTAACCAATGCTATTACTTTAGATAATTTTTCAGTGTTATTGCTCATGTTCTTTTCCTTTAAATTAAGTATTGTCTGTTGTTTTTACTGATCGTCTGCTTTCAGGAAGAATGCCTTTATCGACCATTGAATTAATTAAAAAATCTGTTTGGCTTAAATTGTTATCTTTGCAGAATTTAATAAGTTTCAACTTATCTTCATGGTTCATACGTGTTTGAAATCTATCTTCTTTGACAACTTCTTTAACACTGTTTTGATTACCAATCATTGTTGATCTTGTCTTACCTTTAGTAGATTTAATCATAGGTATATTCCCTAACTATTTATACATATATTAATTTGTACTCACAAAACAATCAAGGGGTATTTTAGATACTTTTGTAATTGTTCTCTATTGTTCTAATAGTTTGTTATTTAAAGTCTTTATAAGTAAAACTATATATAAGCAATACTTATATATGTACTGGGAATAGGCGCTATTACAATAAGGCGCTTATCTGCTTCAACCTCACAACCTTAGTCGTTTTCGCTTCGCTTCAACCGCCTTGCGGTTGGTGAGATTGAGCAGATTTCGGCAATATTCACCCTAGATAGCCTAAGCAAAAAAAATTGCTTAAAATGGCTATCTTGAATATTGCCGTTGTAGCATTGCTGTCGGAGCCGACATCGCTTTCAATCGACACTGTATGCCAATGTAAGGGCATAACAGCAAGTGAGTATTTAGAGCCTTACAGCTCCCCTGCACACGCATTAGCTCACTCACTAGGTCGGCAATCTCAAGGAGGGTTTCCCCAACGTCTTATTTATGCCAGTTCCTAGCGTATTCCCTGCGTCCCCGCCTATTGTGCGTTCATCAGCAAGCGGGCGTTTTACACTGGCTAGGTGCTTAACTCTTGCGTTGGTGATACTGCCGTCACTTGTATCCTCCTGCTACACCAACCGTCTTTAAAACTCTATGCCATTGTTGACCCATTTAAGGCAATGCACTTACAAACATAAAGTTTTATAAAACACAGGAGTAGACGAAGCTCGGCAAATAAACAATGCGCTTATTTGATACACGAATAGACACTAAATTAACGAAGTTTTTTCATTGTATGACTTGCAAAATCTAATATAAATGCAATAATAGAGTTCAGGTACAAGCCTTTCAGGTGAAATCATAACGGTCGCCAAACCTTATGATCTTCGTTAGATGATGTTTACCGCATCAAATAACTGTGTACCGAAGAATATAGAACATAGCCCCGATAGTTGCAAGACTATCGGGGCTTTTTCTTTGTGCGCTATTTCACAATTTCCCTATAACAATCAAAAACTTTTTTTTGCTATTTATTGAAATATCATAGAGTTATAACTCTAAATCACCCTAAATAAAGGGTATCACCACACGCTTAATTATTATTCATAAAATCAAAATAAATTAACTATCGCCCTCTGTGCCTGCGGGAACGGTAGCCCTTACCTACAGTCGGTTGATTGCTCAAAGCTTTACTTAGCATTGGGTATGCTGAAGCATTCCCAATACGTGCATAAACTTTCGAGCCTTTATACTCAATAGTAAAAAATTACAATTAAGTGATTGAATATGAATACTTAATAATAAGAGTGTTATCTTTTTGTTTACCATTTAAAACAGTTGAAATGGTTAGATTTTAGTAAACTTGTTCTATTTTTAAACTTATAGAGTTATACTGTTATAACTCTATAACCGATAAGGCTAGAACTATGAAAAAAATCTTCGTCACAATGGGCATTTTGAGCCTAACAGCACTTACAGCCTGTGCCACAAATACATCATCACAAAAGGGATTAAAAAAATCACCATGCGCTTGCGTATATCAACCAATCCCAAGCGCTGAAAATCAAATCTCTGACCCATTCGCTCAAGTAACTAAAACGGTAAAAACTGGGGGTAATGTCGTATGAAAAAACTATTACTTCCGATCGCTACGGCTTTAGTTTTGACGGCTTGTTCTGACGAGCCTAAAGCGCCTGAAGTGAAAGGGGATGACTATGTAGGCGTTTGGATGAACCCAATAGGGCAACAATCGCAATCAGCAAATGACGTAATTATCAATGATCGAATCATTATTGATAAAAGCACAACTAAAGACGTTTACACCGTCACTATTTTAGCTAAAGGCGTTTTTACAGACATGAAGTTTAAACCTGATAACGGTTTGCTTTGTGCGCCTAACGATGCTTGTTTTCAGCTTGTAGATGGAAAGCTAAAGCTTGGTAGTGAAAGCGGTGTTCTAACTTATGAGAGAGAACAGCAAAATGGAAATCAATAAAATTAAACTCGGTCTAGCTTCTGCGGTTGTCGCTTTAGGTCTAACTGGCTGTTTCACTTCTAAGCCTGACATTTCAGGCGTATGGGTTCCCGAACACACTCCAAAATCTGAATTTTTTTATTCGTACTATGTGATTTCTGAAGCTGATAAACAGGGCAATTTCCCAGTAAAGAAAGTCAATTATCAAATCCAAAACATGAACCAATATAACCCTGCAAAGTTGCCTAAATTTACTGGTGAATCAAGCGGGGTCTTAACATTCGTTAAAGACGATACATATTGCTATGAAGGCTCTTTGGCTAGTGATTGTTTTGTCTATTCAGACGGAAAATTAAGAAAATCAGATACACAAAACTTTTTCTTAAAGACTTCAAAAAACCCGCCCGAAATTCCAGTAATTCGCTGAGGTCACTATGAAAAAGATTATCTATGCTTTCTTGCTTCTGTTTAGTTTTTTTAGCTTTAGCTCGGCTTATGCGGTCGATAACTTTACCAATCCACAAGATTTAGGCAATGGCAGTACACCTACTGGGACGACTGGCGGTTCTAACGGTGCGTATAACTCTAATCAAATATCGCAGAATGTATCTGAAGTTACCAAAAATGGTATGTCTGAATTAGACAAGGTTGTTGATAGTCTGATTACTGGTGTTGATAAAAACATTAAAGACAATTTGCAAGGTTACTATCAGAAAGTCACAGCTCCAATCATTCCAGTTTTTGCAGGCTTTATCATTATTTGGATTTCGTTCCAAGCTATTAAAATGATGTTAGGCATGGCTGTAGAAATTCAGGGTGTGATAGCCACTTTCGTTATTATGCTGTTGATTTGGTCAATCGTATTTTCATGGGATGCTTTCTTTCCATACGTTGCTGAAGTATTCCTCGATGATGTACCGAACCTGATTACTGAAATGACAGGTACAGATTCAAAAACAACATTGCAGTCTTTTGTATCTATTATCTTTGAATCTATCGCATTAGCTTTTAATAACATTGATACAGGTATTACCAATGTCGTTTCGGGCTTCTTCTTTGTCCTGATCTATAGCTTGATTTTTGGTTTAGCCTGCATTGTCTGCGGTTTATTCTTCTTAATTTGGATTATCTGTAAAGTCATTATTGGCATTCTAATCGCAGTTGCACCGATTTTTCTTGCATGTGCAATGTTCCCTGCAACTCGCAGATATGCCACAAACTGGCTACAAGCAATTTTAACCCCTCTTGTTGTTCTTCTTTTGCTGATTGTGAGCTGTGACTTAGTGCTTACTTCAGTTGTCGCAGGCATTCAAAACCTTAATGAAAACGGCAGTACGTTTACTGGGGCTTTCATCATGGTAATTGTTTTGATCGTTGTTATTGGGCTGTTTTGGCTTGTTCCAAAAATTGCAATTTCTTTGGTCGGCAGTGGCTTTGAAGCTTCAACCAGTGCGACTTCAAGTATCACCAGTTCAGGCACCAATATGGTTAAAAGTTTTGGTCGTGGAGGTAAACGCTAATGACACCACAAGAAAAAGCGCAGTTAGACGCTCAAATTAAAGAGATTCAAGACAATACTAAAAAGTCTGAAAATCGTAACGGTAAAATCACTATTTGGGTTCTTGGTTTGGCGACCGTTCTAGGTATAGGTAATGTTGCTCAAGGTATCGCAATTAAAGGATTAACACCTTTAAAACAACCAGTTCCTATGATTGCTGTAATTGATTCTGAAACTGGAATTATGACCAGTGTAGAAAAGTTTGATTCAACTACTGACCCTAAACTTATTGAAAAATTAGTGACCTCCTACTTTTGGGACACTATCAGCAATCGCTATGGCTATTACGGCAAAGTTGGTAAAGACCAACTTTCTGCACAGTACAGCAAAGCTTCTATTTTCTTAGATAGCCAAGATCGTACCGACTTTGAAAATGAAGTTAGCGGAATGAATCAAAACTCACCTTACAACCAACTAGGTGAAACTGGCTCAATCACTCCTAAAGTTATTGCTGTCAACTTTCTTGGCAACAATAAAGTTCAAGCCAACTTTAAAACAACCGTTATTAAAGGTGCTGAAATTCGCCAGTACAGCTACACAGTGACGGCTGACTATATCACTGACAACTTTGACGATCTCAACGTAAAAGATCGTTGGATTAACCCATTTGGCGTGAAGTTTAAGAACTGGAACTTAACGCAAAACTCATCAAATGATGCGTTAGTTACTCAAAACCCAGTTACTCAACCATTGCCTAAACCTGAAGCAAGCACTGCTTCTGAGCCTGTGGCACAGACTTCTAATAATTAATAAGGTAATCGGATATGAAAAAGACCCTTATAAGCATTTTACTTACAGCAACGTGCATTGCTTCAGCGCCAACTTTTGCTCGTCAAATTCCTGTTGGTTTGAAAACGGATAACCGCATTAAAGTTGTTCCGTATTCTGAAAGCCACGTTGTTGAACTATCAACGACTTTTGGTATTTCAACTACTGTCGAGTTTGGAAATGAAACTATCCAAACTGTTGCTTCAGGTGACACGATTGGATGGCAAATAATCCCACAAGGTAATCGTCTATTCATCAAGCCTGCGGAAAAACCACAAGCAGGCATGAACCGTACAAACTTAACCGTAATCACTGATAAGCGAAATTATTACTTCAATCTATTCAATAGTTCACAACCAGTTTATGTACTGCGCTTTAACTATGCAGATGCCAATAGAACTAATCGTTTATTGGCACAACAAAATGCACCTCGTCCCGCTTTAGGTGAACTGCCTATGACAAGCCAAAAATGGGGAATGGATGCCACTAAAAGCAAATCTATTAAAGTTCTTGGCGTAAGTGATGATGACCAATTCACATTTATTCGTATTGCGAAAAATTCACCTCGTCCCGCAGTTTATGCGGTTAATGGTGAGGGATACGAAGAACTTACCAACTCAAGACAAGAGGGGGATGTAATCGTGATTGAGAAAGTAAACGATGCTTTCACTCTGCGACTTGGCAAAGAATACGTTTGTATTCTCCGTAAACCTGAAGTGATTGGAGGAAAATAAAATGACAAATGAAAATAAAAATTTGGGTAACGATGACTTTAAAACCCAAGATAACTTCAGCACTGAAAATCATGTTTTCCATGATGAAAAAAAAGAACATGGTAAAGATGATTTTGAACGTCAAGATGCTTTTGAGAATAAGCCTAAAACGTCTGTTAAAAATATAGACATAGGCAAATTGGTTAAGTTCGGTGGCTTACTAGCCCTCATTATTGGCTTGGTAATTTTTGGCGTTTATCTGAAATTGCAAAAGAACAAAGAAAGCCGTGTAGAAAGCGGTGTAGAAAGTGCTGTTGCTAAACCAGTAACAGGGATGGACGGCAGTAATTTTAATGGCATGGATAGATTCGGATTCGGAAATCCGCAACCAATCCCAACTGCGACTACCCCTGACCCTGTAAACCCTACTGAAAAAAGCCCTGAACAGCTCGAAATGGAGCGTCAATTAGCTGAACAGCAACAACAACTAGCAATGCAACAAGAGCAGGCTAGACAAGATGCTATGGCTAAAGAACAAGCCCTTTTAAACGCCCGCTACAAGTCTGGAATCATGGTTAATGAGAATGGCGGTAAAGGTGGCGGTGTTAGCCCTAATGGTGATGCTAGTGCAATGGCAGGCATACCGCCTGAACTTGCACCGTTATTTATGGGTATGCAAGCTTCACAACAATCTAATGCCAATGGCAACCAAGCGGGTGCAAGCAATGTAAATCCACGCATTGCAAATAGCACTGCGGGTTCTATGGGTGGTCGTTTTGATTCAAGCACTTCTAATCAAAAAGCGCCTATTGCTCATGCAAGTTATAACGCTGATCGTAGAATGCTTATACAACAAGGCAAGATCGTAGATGCAGTTTTAGAAACTGCTGTTAAAAGCGATTTACCAAGCAACATTATTGCTCGTGTAACTAATGATGTTTATAGCGAACAAGGACGTAATCGTTTACTGCCTGCGGGTACTCGTTTATTCGGTCAATACTCATCAATTGTTAATGACGGACAAGCAGAAATCGGGGCGGTTTGGAATCGTGCAATCACACCTAATGGCGTAGAAATTATGCTCGATAGCCCAAGCACTAACAGTCTTGGTATCGCAGGCTTAGGCGGTAAAGTGAACAACCATTATGGGCGCATATTCGGAACAGCTACTTTACTTAGCATTATTGGTGCGGGTGTAAGTAATGCAGGTGTTAGCAGTAGCGACCAAAACAATGCTTCACAGACTTATCGTACTGAAGTTGCAAACTCATTCGGCAATCAAGCTGACCGTGTTCTACAACGTAACTTGTCAATTCCTCCGACTATTACAGTCGCTCACGGCACACGCATTAAAGTTCTAGTTGCTAAAGACTTGGACTTTTCAACTATTTTAAACCAATAAGAAAGGCGCTTAATTATGTCAATCCTTGTACTTGAAGATTTGAAAAAAGCTTTTGGTGATGATCTTGATAATGATCAAATTACTGAAATTTCAGTTAATAAGCCTTTGGAATATTTCATTGCTATGAAAGGTACAAGGGACATGATTAAAAAAGAGAATCCTAACCTTACCTATGCGCTTTTGAAGCGATTAGCCGAAGGCATTGCAACTGAAACCAATCAAACAATTTCAGAAGCACAGCCTTTGCTTTCTGCTCAAATTGCATCACCGCAACATGAGGGTTTATTTTTCCGTATTCAATTTGTCCGTGACCCTGCCGTAACTGGCGGGTCGATCGGCTTATCTATTCGTAAACCAAGTATTTTAAGTCTGCCATTTTCAGCTTATGAGGAAGTTTTAAATTCTGTTGAACCATTTGCAAAAATCACTGCAAAAGATCAAGAGCTATTCGATTTATACGAAGCCCGAAACTTTCATGAGTTCATTCGTAAAGCGGTGGGTTATGAAAAAAATATCATTATTTCTGCGGGTACAGGTTCAGGAAAAACAACTTTTTTTAACTCCATTATTCATGACTGCATACCACTGGGCGAACGACTAATCACTATTGAAGATGCTAAGGAGTTACGCCCTCCGCATGAAAATACGTTGCAACTTTATTATTCAAGAGGTGGACAGGGTAAAGCTAAAGTCGATGCACAGTCATTAATGGAAGCTTGCCTGCGTTTGTATCCAAAACGCATTTTACTGGGTGAGATTCGAGGTGCTGAAGCATTCACTTATTTAAACCTAATTTCTTCAGGGCATGGCGGTTCAATTGCGACATTACATGCCAATGACCCACTTAATGCTATTGAGCGTTTAACGCTTATGGTTCTTATGGCAGGCACTACATTAACCAGTGACCAAGTTAAATCTTTTGTTAAACAAAGTGTAGACATTATTGTTCAACTTGGAAGAACAGAAACAGGCGGTTATGGCTGTTCAGCTATTTATTTTAAAGCTTATGAGGATTTCAAAAATGAAAAAACACATTTTTCTAGCGTTGCTTAGTTTAGCTAGTGTTGCCTGCTCATCTAAGGGCTTGGACGGACAATACAATCGTATTGATCAAACAGCATTTGAGAAAGAACAAGGCATGAGTAGCGGGCTTATCGTTGCCAATAAAGGTACTCAAGTTACCTTAAAAAACTCATGGGGTGATGTTGCATTATCGGCTGTAGAGAAAGATAAAAAAATGGTTGTTCAATATAACAATCAAGACGCTTTCTTAATGGAACAAAAGGGCGGTGTTATTACTCTGACCGATGTTGATAACCCAAGCCAAGCATACAAATTTAAAAAGGACTAAGCCATGAAAAAAACAACTATTGCTCTTTGCGCCTTAATTAGTTTGTCTGCTGAAGCACAGTTACCGCAGACATTTACCCAAGTTCTTCAGTCATTTGCTCAAAGCAATAAATTAACTTATGTGCCTGAAGCTCCCAATCAAGGGAACTATGTCACTTATAAATTTTCAAGTGATGCCAGTTGCCAAAACGAAGCATGTGCCGATCTTAAAGTTTATTACAGCATTGACCCTGCTTGTGTACCGCAAGAAGTGGGGTTATTTGGTGAATTGCCAGTAAGCATCCCTAACGCAAAAGCATTGTTTGTATCTCCGACCATTTCTGACAATACAAGCCAAGCTCACGACTTCATGCGAGTTCAAGCAAATGGCGGGTGCTATGAGTTATCAATGGGTGAACAAGGCTCACACTATAAAACCTTAGTTGATCTAGCTAACCGTTTGGCTGTGGCTAAGTGATGAAATAGCAACGGGCCAAGTTTAAACAGGTAACGTAGTTCCTGGTTAAACTGTCCTCGTTGCGGTAGAGGAATAATGAAAATGAAATTAAAAAAACTATCGCTACTGGTACTGGTAGGTTTAAGCGGGGCAACTATTGCTTCAAATTTACCTTACAACGATATTGTGACTTCAGCTTCAGCTAAATATGGATATGACCCGCTTTTAATTCATGCAGTAATTCAAAAAGAATCTTCGCATAACAATACTGCTAAGTCAGGCGTAGGCGCTCAAGGTTTAATGCAACTTATGCCCGCAACGGCTCGTTCTTTGGGCGTTACCAATCCCAATGACCCCACACAAAATGTTAATGCGGGTACTCGTTACCTGAAGCAATTAAATCAGCAATTCGGCAACATGCCCCATGCACTCTATGCCTATAACTGGGGTATGGGTAATTTACGTTCGTATCTGAAAGGTAATAAAAAAGTTATGCCTAAAGAAACGCAAGACTATGTGCCTAAGATCGCCCAGTTTTATAGAAATTATGGCGGTACTGGTTCATATTTTGGTGGCAACGTAATTAAAGGCGGGACTACTTCAGGTGGCAAGCCTGCAACGACTGGCATAGAAAACAGTAATCAGAAGAAGATACAAGCCAAGCTAGAAACACAAAGCGCATGTAAGCCTGTAAAGCTACCTGAAGCAGAACAAGTTGATATTGATTCACCTATCAACCTACCGCCTGTTCCCCCTGTAACTGGTGGCGTAGGTAAAACAGTTTTTGACCCGACAAAAAATGCCGATGCAGTTCTACAAGTTCAAGAATTAATGAAGCAGATTCAAGTCTTGAAAGGGCAATATGACAGTGTGACTAAAGGGCTTGCAGGGCTAGGACTTCTTACCAATGTGATGCAAATTGCAGGCTTTGAATTGCCTAATGGCTTTGATGCTCAACCGACTAATATTTTCAATACACCTAAAGAGCAAAACGCCTACAACGAATTGCAACGTCAAATTGCGACCAATACTGGTGTATATGCAAGCAAGGAATTGGCACAGATTCAAAACATAACTGCAAGCCGTGTAAACACAGCTTATGTAGACGCTGAAGTAGCTTGGACACAAGTAAATTGTAATATGCAAAACCTAAAGTCGTTGGCTCAAGTAAGTACCAATACGTTAAAGCAATCAAAAGACTTGGCGAATGCCCTTGCTATTGAAAACAGTATGTTGGTAGCCAATCAAGCGAAGCTTAAAGCTAACATGCTCATGATGCAGTCAAGCATGGATTCTTATAAGGTCGCTTCCCATCAAGCCGTTCAAAAATTCTTGGGGACAGTAAAATGAATGATCAATCGCAAAAAATCTTCGGTCACGCTGTTTTAGCTGTTGTAATCACTGTGATTACAACATGGGCTATTTTTTTACCGAAGTTTTTTATTATCCCAAAAGATCATAAAGTCCAAGCTATTCTTTATGCAATTCCATTGACGTTTAAAACGCCTTTATACGTTTTAATATTGCTGTTGGCTTTGGTTATTAGTAGTGCTTTGGCTTGGTTTTATTTTCAAAACAATAAAACACCTTTTGGGGGCGAAAGATACGTTCGTGTTCTTCGGGGCTTGCAATTAGTAAGCCCATTCAAATTAAGAAGAATGACCAAAGAAAAAGATTACCAAATCCGTTTTTGCGGTATGCCTGTTCCTAAAGATTTAAAATATAAACACTTCCTTTTAACTGGTGGTACTGGTCAAGGTAAGTCAGTTTCAATCAGTGATTTTTTAGATTCTTGTGTTGCTGATTCTCGCAGTAAAACCCGCTTAATTGTGGTTGACCCTAACGGAACTTACGCAAGTTTATTTGCTAAGAAAGGTGATGTTATTTTCAACCCTTTCGATGCTCGATCAGTCCATTGGTCAGTGATTAATGAAGTACAAAATTCTTATGACATTGAAACATATTCAATGACAATCATTCCTAAATCTTCAGACGCAAATCACGAAAATTTTAATACGATGGCTCGTACTATTGTTAAGTCTGCCATGACCAAAGTTTTAGAAATGGATGAACTTACTAGAGAACAGCAGACACAACAATTTTTAGAAATTTTATTAATTTCAAGTGACGATAAACTCAAAGAGTTTTTAGTAGGTACTCAAGCTTACAGCTTACTTGGCAACTCTGAATTAGTCGGTACTTTACGCAGTATTGTTACTACATATTTAAGCCCTCACACTCATTCTAAAATTGGTGATTTTTCGTTTAGGGATTATTTAAAGCATGGTACTGGCAATATTTTTATTACTTGGCGTGAAGATCAATTAACTGCATTGCAACCATTAGTTAGCTGTGCGACTGACGTTATTTGTAGTTCTTTATTATCTGACTTTGATAACTATTCTGATTTTATATTCTGCCTAGATGAACTCGGCTCTTTGAACCGTTTATCGTATCTCGAAGCAGTATTAACTAAAGGACGTAAACATAGACTTATTGCTTTAGCAGGCATTCAAAGTCTGGCTCAATTAATCACGATCTATGGAGAAAAATTCTCTATTACGCTACGTGGTTGTTTTTCTTCTTTTGGTGTCTGTGCTGTCAACTCTCAAGACACTTATACACCCCAAGAATATGAAAAAGCTTTCGGTGCAATTGAAGTATTAAGGAAAATGAAATCTGCAAATAAAGATTCAAGACCTGAACTTGTAAAAGAAAAAGAAAATGTAGTTAAAGCTGAAGAAATAAGCAGTCTTAAACCTCTGCACTTTTATATGAAGTTTTCAGGACATTACCCGCCAACTTTAGTAACGATGAAATACCGCACCTATGCTAAAGTTTCGGATTCTTTTTTGGCTGTATAGAAATTTTAGGGACAAGTTATGAAACGTGAACAACTTTATGTAAGTGATGAATTTTTCGCAGAAATGGACGAACACTTTTTGAGATATAAGCGTGGTGAATTAAAAGTTCCTGAAGAATTTAAGAACCGCAGACTTACCAAAAACTTAATTTATCTTATCGCTTTAGACCAGTTCTTTAAAGAGAAACATAAATTTTCAAATAGACCATTTATTGATTAAGCTAGTAGAGTTATACTGTTATAACTCTATAAAGAATAATGACAATGTTTAAAAAACTTATAATCGGTTTAGCTTGCAGTACGCCACTGTTTGTATATGCGTCACCTTATGATGATCTTATTCACAAACATTCTGTAGCCAATGGTTTAGACCCTAATTTAGTAACGGCAATTATGGCAAGAGAAAGCGCCTTTAAGCCAAATGCTCGATCACATAAAGATGCTAGGGGTTTGATGCAAGTCATTCCCTCTACAGCTCGTTTAATGGGTGTAGACCCTAGCCGATTATATGAACCTGAACAGTCTATTATTGCGGGTACTCGTTATCTCGCTTTCCTGAATAAAAGATTTAATGGTGATCTTACAAAAATGATTGCTGGATACAATGCAGGGCATGGGGCAGTTGAAAAGTTTGGAGGTATTCCCCCTTACCGTGAAACACAAAACTATGTACGCCTTGTATCCAGTAAATACCAAACACTAAATGGGGGTGGTTCATTTAAAACTTACACTGCAAATAATAACCCTACTGAAGCCAGTCGAAAAAGTGACATTCTAGTTCTCGCTTCATGGCAACAAAATCAGTACCCGCAATACTCCGCAAGTCAAAATCAAAGTACAGAAAACAATAGCTATTCAGCACAATCTGAACCTGTGCGCCTGCGTGTAAATAATCAACCAAGCAATCAACCAAACGTGCAACAAGCATCGTTTGTTCAAACTCTTAACAAAGGGCAATACGTCCAAGTATTTTAAGGAATAGATCATGAATCTTTTAAATAAACTCAATCCTAAGCAATACGCAATTGTCTTATTTGCTGTTTTTTATGCTCAATTGGCAAATGCTGCGTTTGGTCAAAAATTTGCTCAAAAGCTTAACCAATTTAATGATGAATTAGTCATTATCGCAGCAGTCGCTTTCGTGACTGGTGTTATTTGTTTGGCAATCACAATGCTTGGCGGTGGTAGTGAGAAAGTTAAGCGTTGGGGTATCGGCTTAATCGTTGCAGGTATCCTTGTTTTCGTTGCCCCTGATCTTGGTAATTTCTTCTTTAACTAAATAGGTGAGCCATGAGCAAAACCACTGAAAAAAACGAAGAAAAAGACTTGCTGTTTGCGGGTCTTGCCCGAACTGCAAGGGTGGCAAATATACCTGTAGATATTTTCACTTACTTTTTCCTAATTTGTGGTTTTGCTACGTGCTTTTTAGCACTAATTGGCAACCTAAAATTAGGATTAATAATATCGGGAATAATCTATTTATTGTTGGTTGTAGTGACCTACCAAGAAGATAGAGGGATTCAATATTTATGGTTTTCGATCAAACGTAGACTTCAGCGAACTAAAGTTTTTGGTGGCTATAGTTTTGATTCTCACGCAAAAGCTGACGATAAAAATATTGAATATAGTCAAAAGAAATTAGCGGGTGCTGAACAAATGGAAATCAATAATTTACCTTATCTAAGCCCAATCAATGAACATGATATTAAGCTAGTTAATGGTGATATTTTTACGGTTTTAAAAATTACTGGCTTTCCGTATGAAACTAAAAGCTATGCTCAATTAAAGACTTTAAAAAAATATCGTGCAGATATGTTTAAACAACTTGGCTCTCGTTTTGTTGTTAGCGTTTATTATGATCGTCACGAAGTTAAAACCGAAATACCGCCTGCAAATGGCAATGAATTTTCAGATAGTTTTAACCAAAAATATTATGAAAAACTATCTAATGAACGCATGTTTCAAAATGATATTTATGTGTCGTTGCTTGTCCGAAAATCTAACCCAAGTGACCCGCCTTTAACTCGTCTTAAAAATCTGTTTTTCAGAAGTGATAATGAAGAACAAATGATTGCCGAATTAAATAATGCAGTAAGTATGTTTAAAGAGTATCTGCAAGATGCGAACCCAAGACAGCTAGGCACTTATTCAAAAGATAGCGTTTTGTATTCTGAAACAGTGAATTTTCTCGGTTATTTATTAAACTTAGAAAAAGCAGAAATTCCACTTCATCCAACTGAAATCAGAAACTACTTAGGCTATACACGTAGAGTTTTTGCGCCTGATGGAACTATTAAATTCTATCACCCAAGCGGTGAATTAACGGCAGGGGCAATCTATAGTTTGCCTACTCCTAGCTATCCAGAGGGTAGCGATCACACCATGTTAGATGAATTTCTAAAAGTTGATCATCCTTTAATTATTTCTCAAACTTTCATGATGATGGACAGACGTAAATCTATCAGCATGAGTACAACTCGTCAGAACCAATTAAAAAATGCTCAAGACAAGTCAGAATCTCAAATTGAAGCGATTAATGTTGCCATTGATGACTTAGCTTCAGGGCGTATCTTAAACGGCATTTATTCATTAAATGTTTTAGTTACCTCTAAGACCCCATCTGAATTTAAAGAAGCAATGCAGAAAACTAGCGGGGCATTTCAGCGCAATCACATGATACCTAAAAAAGAAGATTTAATTTCTGAACCTACTTTTTACTCTATGTTGATTGGCAACTATCACTTACTCCAAAGACCCGCAACTATTAACACGACTAACTTTGCGGGCTTTGCCAGTATGCACAATAGTTCTACTGGCAAAAAAGATGGCAACCATTGGGGTGAGAATGTCATTCAGCTTAAAACGACAAGTAATACGCCTTACTACTTCAATTTCCATGAACATGATGTAGGTCATACTCGTATCACGACTGGTACTGGTGGCGGTAAGACTACTGTAATTAATACGCTTTTGACTGCTTCAGATAAGTTTAAGCCTTATATTTTTCATTTTGATTTTGAATATTCAGCTTCAGTTTGGATTAAAAGCATGGGCGGGCGACATACTGTTTTAAGTGAAATGGTTAAAACTGGTTGGAATCCATTGCAGTTAGATGACACGGAACAAAACCGTTTGTTTCTAAGAAATCTATTTTCTTTTATGGCTCAAGACTACAACGATAATGGTAATCCAAAGCCTTTAAGCACTGCTGAAGAAAACAAGATCAAAGACGTTGTAGATGCTGTTTATAGCTATGAAAAGCACCTTAGACGGCTTAGAAACTTTATTGGCTTGTTTGGTATGGCTGAAGATAACAACATGGCTGAACGCATGTCAAAATGGGTTAATGATGGGGTTTATGCCAATATTTTTGACAATGAAAGTGACAATTTCTCAATTGATGGCGCTCGAATTTTCGGCTATGAAATGAAAAATGTCATTGATAATGATGTGGTGTTAGGCGCTATGTCTATGTATATCTTCCATCAAATTGATATATCCATGTCTGAGGGCAAGCCCTTTATTGTTGTTGTCGAAGAAGGTCAAAGATATATCAGCAATCCGATTAACTTAGCATGGCTTAAAATCATGCTAACCACGTACCGTAGACGTAACGGTATGATGATCTTTGTTACGCCAACGCCTGAAGTCATTACAAGAGATGACGATCTGATCGGGCAGTTTAAAACATCAATTCTATTGCCGAATGATAAAGCGAATGTCGCTACATATATGGGTAATGAGAAAAATAATGGCTTAGGCTGTACTCAAGCAGAATTTGATTGGGTTGTGAATACACCGCCTTATTTACGCCAATTTATGATTAAAAACTCGCATGATTCAGTTATTAGCAAATTAGATTTAAGCAATATGTCTGAAATTATCCCAATACTTTCAGGCAATGAGTTAAGACACAATATTCTTGAGGAAATATTGAGTAAAGATGAAAACTTGACCTACTCCCAGTGGGTACACGAATTTAACGAAAGGGTGAAATCATGAAAATGAATAAAATAAAAATGTCGGCTGTAGCTTTTGCTTTAGCCTTTACTGCCAACACAGCAAACGCTTGGGACGTTGTATTCGACCCGACAGCCGTTGCAAATATGGTCAAGCAATTGGTTCAAATGCAACAGCAATACGAGATCATGAAGAAACAATATGAAAGTACGACTGGTAATACTGGTATCGGAACTTCAGGCGTTAAGAATGTGCAAGACGTTGTTTCAGGCTCTTGGCAAGACGTAGTAGCCAATCAAAAGACTGGCTCATTTGGTAATGCTCAAAAGGCTTATGACAAAGTGCTTACTACCATTGGTTCAGATGGTATGAATCAATTGCTAGGCAATGATCAATACAAGCGAAATTACAACACGGTTAAGACTGGCTTTGCTTTCAGTGATGCTTCCTATAATGCTTTAAATGAGCATGTAGCAAACTTAACCACACTGAAGAACAAAATTAACTCGACCCGCAATATTAAAGAAGCCCAAGACTTAGCAAATGCCATTGCTATTGAACAAGGTTATATCAACTCGATTGGTGCTAAATTGTCGGCTGTTCAAACTAACCTTGCATCTAACAATGCTTCAAGCGGTGTGACCAGTACGCAAAGCTTTAAATCGTGGTTTGGTAACTAATTTCATCACAAGCTAACAATTCAGGTTGTTAGCTTTTTTTTGTCTAAATTTTAGGATTATCTATGAAAAAAATCATAATCCCTGTATTAGCCTTAATCGCTTTCAATACATACGCTGAAACAGCACAGAATGGCACAGAAACGCCAGTTGCTATAGAGGCTAGTCATACATCACTGACCACTAAAAAAGGCGAAATAGAGGTTAAAAAAGACGGAAAAACTGTATCTGTTTCTAAAGTACCTGAAAGCCCTTTAATTAATACAGTCACAACTACACAAACAACTTCAAAAGCGCCTGAAGCTAAAAAAGTAGTAAAAGAGATCCAATCTGAATCAGTCAAAGAACCTGTAGTGATTTATCAAGCCAGTGAAATTATGCCTGAGCTTAGTCAAGCCGATCTTGACTATATCAAGGCTGTAAATTCAAACGATAAAATCAACTCAATTGAAAGCAAGATCGTTAATAACGAAGCGATTAGCAAAGAAGAATTGAAGATTTTACGCCAAAAGAATCCAAACTACTGATTGACCTTTTTGACAATTTCCTCGCACTCATAACCCACTTAAATCATTCAATAAAGTAGATGCCTGGTTAAGACTGCATACTTGCAGTTTTGACCAAGC
Organism: Acinetobacter sp. WCHA39; assembly: GCF_002165385.1. NCBI lineage: Bacteria > Pseudomonadati > Pseudomonadota > Gammaproteobacteria > Moraxellales > Moraxellaceae > Acinetobacter > Acinetobacter sp. WCHA39. The sequence goes on along the minus strand of NZ_NHRP01000039.1, from coordinate 4,183 downwards.
ATCGGGATATGATTTTTCACAGTAAGAGTTTTAGCACGTATGGACCAAGCAATGAAGTTGCAAGTCCATACGTGCTAAAACGGTTTTATGGTGAACCAAAATGAATAAGCTTTTTTGTATTACCCTTTTTTTGTTTTCAGCATACTGTCACGCTGATTATTACGGCAAAGTCACTTACGTTTTAGACGGTGATACTGTGAGTATCACAAAACCAAACAACACTAAATGGCGGGTTAGACTGTCATTCATAGATGCCCCTGAAGTTGCCAATAATGCTAAAAATTCGCCTACACAGCCTTATGGTCAACAATCGAAACAATATTTAATGTCTATGGTCTTAAACAAAACGGTACTCGTTAAAGAGCATGGAACTGATAACAATGGTAGGTTTCTTGGTGAGCTGTACTTGAATAAATTAAATGTGAATAAAGCAATGGTCGCCAGTGGCTACGCTTGGGCTTATCGCTACAATCTTCCTGATAGAACATACATAGATTTAGAGAATAATGCTCGATCAAAAAAAATCGGGTTATGGAAAAGTCCTAACCCGATTAACCCCTATGACTGGCGAAAGAAATATTAAAATTTCATGCCTGAAGTGGGCTTATCCTGCTTTGGGCTTGACTGGCTTAACTCCTGTACCCTTGAAGCAGATAAAGATTTAAATGTTGTTTGCTGTGCTATCACTCTCTGATCTACAGCCTGTTTTACTTCAGGATTGGTTTCATAGCGTTTCACATATTGATCACCATAGCGGGCTTCAACACTTCTGATTTTTAACTCTACATTTGAATTGTTATGAACGCCTGTTGCATAGGTTTCACCTTTTTTAGTTGTGTGACCTGTGATTTTAATTTCAGCGTCTTTAGGTAAATTAGTGGTTTTAAATAAACCATCTTTTTGACTGTATGCTTCATTGAGCTTGATATAGTCACCATGAGCAACGGATAGCCCATTAGCTGACTTAGCAAAATCAGCACCCAATTTCCCCTCTTGCTTTAGCTGTATTCGGACTTCTTTAATGATTTGGTGTTTATCTAGCTCTGGGGCTTTGCTTTGAAATTGAGATACTTCAGCCTTACTATCTCCTTTCACTTCAGGCGCTTTAGGTTTATTTGATAGCTGTTCATCTACTTTCATTAAAATTTTATTTTCAAGGTTATTTAACTTTTCTTTAACCTCCATATAAACCTGTAATGCCGTAGATTCAGGTTGTTTTGAATCATGATTACCGATCGGCTTATCGAGCATCATTTCATTTTTAGTAACATTGATTAACTCAAGATGATCTCGATTTTGACGGAACATAACTAAATTGTCCTCGCCATCAACTTTGATATTTTTAGATAAATAACCATCTTGTTTTTCAAAATCATCTTTGGCAACAAGTAAGTTGCTAGTTAAGTTACTGACTATTTTTACGTCCATTTTCTCACCTGTACTTTCATCAACTTGGGTCACTTCACTAACCAGTTTTTGATTATTCAATTTAAGTCTGTCACTTTCCTGAAGCCCCTTTACAATCTCAACCTCTGTATATGGGGCAAAGCGTGTTTGCATTGCTTCTATTACTTTGAACCATTTATATTCATGCTGTTGGCGCTCCTGATCTGAAAATGGTCTTTCCCTTTCAGCTTTAAAGTCCTTTTGTTCAATAGCGTTATAGTGACGGTCATAAACGGTTAGCTTGTCTACTATGGGTTCATCTTTTAACTGTTCTATTGTGTTTTCTAGCTTGTGATAAATTTCACTATGAATATCAATATTGACGAAACGCCCAGTTTCATACAGCGCCTTTTCCATTTCATAACGATGGTATATACCTTGTCGTGATGTAATTTCAGGCACAGCCATTATTTTTAATTCAACGTCTTTGTAGCCTTTATCTCTGAAATTTTGAACTGTATTTTTTAAGGTTTGAAAATCTGCACTTGTTTGGTCAAGAACAATATTTTTCTTATGGCTTATAGCTTCTTCAATTAATTCTAAACTCCACTTTTTAGCATCATGGTGGGTGAATCCTGAAGATGTTTTATCATCCAATTTTTGCAGTTCATTATACTTGGGGTGATAGGCTCTTAATTGATCGGGGTCAATAATTACACTCCCGCCTTTATCTTTGAACTGATCTATAGAATCTCTTGCCAACTTGCCTTTACCCGATGCAGGCTGACCGCCAGTAATGACGACTTTAGGGCTGACTATAGACAGTGAGTTATTCAGAAAATCAGCTTTAATTTTCTCAAATACAAGGCTATGTTCTTCGTCACTTAGTTTGTATTGGTTGTCCATTGATCACCCTTTCATTGTGCCTTAAAGAATGTTCCAACAAACTTATAAACTGTAGGTAGTAATATCAGTCCACAAAATCCAATAATGCCTACAGTGTTATCTGATAAGTTCTCTGAAACAAACACTACGCCCAAGCAACCATAAATCACGACTAGACTTATAATTAGCTTCAGCAAAAAATTTTCATTCCTGATTACTCTGCTCGCTTTTATAGGCTTCACTATGTTTCTTGATTGATTGTATCAACTGTTCTCTATCTTGCTCGTACAAGCCCTGAAGCTCCATTGAAAGAGCCTGTCTATCATCTTCAGGCAAATGTCCTGAAGTACGCAATCCTATACGGTTTGATATGCCAGTCTGTGCAATCCTTAATAATTCAGATTCGCTTAGATCATTAAAATTAATCATCGTTATTTTTCCTTATACCTGAAGATATATAACAATAGGGTATACCCTATTGTTATATAATAATACACCCTAAAAACCCTATAACAATAGGGTTGTTTTGTTAATCTAATGTGATATAACATTGAGGTTATCTAATTTTGTTATACTGGTTATGGAAAAAGAAAATTTAGATATTGAAGATCAAATTAAAAACACACCCTTTCAAAGAGTGGGGTATATCCGTGTATCCACTAAAGACCAAAACCCTGAAAGACAGCTCCATGATCTACCCTTTGAGCTAGATAAAACTTTTATTGATCATTTTAGCGGAAAGACTGCCAAACGCCCTGCACTTCAGGAAATGTTCGATTATGTCCGTAGTGGGGACATTGTGTACGCTCATGATGTTTTTAGATTGGCACGTAGCTTGATTGACCTTGTAACCATTGTTCAAAAGCTAAATAAAAAAGGAGTGTCTGTTCATATTGTCAAAAATAACCTGAACTTTACCCCCAATTCAGATGACAAGTTCGATAAGTTTCAACTCCATGTATTAGGCGCTGTAGCTGAACTTGAAAGGGGTATTATTAGTGAGAATCAAGCAGAGGGAATTAAATTAGCTAAAAAAAAGAAAGGTAAATACAAGGGAAGATCGCCTGCGATTACAGAAGAAAAACTAAAAGAGTTAATTCATACCCTTAAAAATAAGGACGATTCATACCCTTTCACTCAAATAGCTAAAGATTATGGTGTTAGTTATATGACTTTAATTCGATATAGGAAAAAGTATGCAAAACAAATTAACGCCCAGTCTGATTGACCTTTTTGACAATTTTCTCGCACTCATAACAAAAAATAAAGGAAAATTTTAAGATCAATTGGATTTAAGATATACAACAATTATGTTTAAACCTATATAAGAAAACACATTAAGCTTCTTTTATAAGGCATTTTTAAAATGATAATTCAACATAAAAGTCCCTCATCCTCGCCTTCTTTCAAAGTGAGAAGGCGATTTCAATAGCAATATGAATCACTCATTATAAACATTCATTCAGTTTAGAAATAATCTAGAGATATTATGATTAACAGCAGAATTATCGATAAAATCAAATAAGTATTGATATTATTAAAGCTCTTAAGATAATTTAACATTCGTCATTTCCCATAAGAATTTAATAAAATACTATATGGCTGACAGATAGATAAAAGACTAGGAAAAGAAAAGCAGACAAAAAAATACCATCGATAATAAAATCGGTTAAAAATGTTGCACGATGAAATTTAAATAAACTTGTAAAGCTAATAAATTAACAATTTTATATTCATAAAAACTTAAATCACAAGTTAAGCTAATAAACAGTTTTAGATATTTTAAATAAGTTCATTTTAAAAACCAAAATTTAGATTTATTGGTGATATAAAACGGCGAATTCAAACATGAGGTGCGACAGTTTCAAAAGCCATATGATAATCAACAAGCTGAGCAAATTTCTCTAATGGT
>NZ_NHRP01000038.1:0-25798 GCF_002165385.1 Acinetobacter sp. WCHA39 | reverse complement strand
AGTTCAAATCAGCTAAATTCATTCGATGAAGCTATAGTACGCAAAACTAATAAATAGGTAAAACAGTATGTTTTTATGGGTTTGATCGGATTTTTGAATTTAAGATAAAATAAACATTTTGAAGATTTTTATACCTAAAAATTTGAATATATTCAAACTTGTTATATAACTGCAATTATTTCATGACGTATATAAGGAAGCAGCAAATGGTATTACAACGTGGTATTTATCAACACTACAAGGGTCAAATTTATCAGGTATTTAATGTTGCTAGACATAGTGAAACTGAGGAACAACTTGTTGTATATCAATGTTTATATGGTGATTATTCAATGTGGGTGCGTCCATTATCGATGTTTGTTGAAACAGTTGAACTTGAAGATGGGCAAGTTATTCCACGTTTTAAATTAATACAAGCGACTTAAATTTGAACTTTTGCTTTTGAGCATTACGGAGACAAGACATGACGAGCGCCGTTTTTTTACAACGTATTGCTGATTTATATGATGAATTTAAGCAACATGATGCTCGTCAGTCTGATCGTTTACGACGTTACCGAAATATTGAAGCAGAATCTGCTAAGTTACTTGGGATGTTAGTACGTACTCAGCAATCAAAGCAGATTCTAGAAATTGGAACATCGACCGGATATTCAACCTTATGGTTGGCTGAAGCTGCAAAATCGGTCGGAGGTAAAGTTCAAACCCTAGAGATCAATGCTTTCCGAAGTGCTCAAGCCAAGAAATATGCTGAAGAATTTGGATTAGAGAGTTTTATTGATTTTTGGGTCGGCGATGCCTCAGATTATTTGGCACAAGCAACTGAATCCTATGATCTAATTTTATTGGATGCAGAGCGTGGCTGCTATGTGAGTTACTGGAATGATTTAAAACGTCTATTGCAGTTCTCGGGTAATACTTTGATCGTTGATAATGTGATTTCACATGCAGCTGAGGTCAAAGATTTTCTTGATTTGATTAAAGCGGACGAAAATTATATGAGTACTGTTTTACCTGTAGGTGCAGGTTTATGTCTGGTTGTCTTGAAGTAGATACCTTTGATTTTGATGTTTTGAGCGATAGCTCTGCGGACTACAACCTAATACTTTGTTAAATGCACGGGTAAAGTTTGCAGGGTTCGAATAGCCTAATTCGTAAGCAATATGGGTGATGGTAAAATTTGAATTTTCTAATAAATCAATTGCTCGCTCAGTACTAATTTTTTGTTTCAAAGCTTGAAATTCAACTCCTTGTTGCTGCAAATAACGTTGTAAAGTTTTAGTAGAAATATTTAGAACTTGAGCGCATTCAGTTAATGTTGGAATCTGATGGGCTTGTCTTAACATCATGCTGACCCATTCAACAATTTCACCTTGATGATAAATTTTTTGAATCTGTTCCTGACAACGTTGTTCAACCACTTTTAGGCTATGAGCATCCGCCAAAGGTAAGGGTAGTGCCAGTTGTTGTTGATCAATCACGACACGGATGCCAGATATCCACGTATAGTTAAAATGAAAGCTGGCTTTGACTAAATGTAGATAACGTTCAGCATAAACAGGCTCGCGTATACTTAAATAAATTTGGTAACGTTGTAATTGTTGTCCTGCAAGTTCTAATAAGCTGTAATAAAATCCAACGGCAATTGCTTCAATATGAAATGCTAAACATTGCTTATTCATTTGCAAGATTGGTTCAAGTAATAATTCAACCTTATGTTGATTAGTTGGAAATTGAATCGATAGCTTAAAGCTCGGCATAATTAGACGAAAATATTGTGCAATTAATCTCAATGCATGTTCTAAATTTGGACTGGTCATTAATGCATATCCAACCAAACTATGCGAACTGAGTTTTAGATTTTTACCGAGTTCAAAAGCCAAATCTTCTGTATTAGGTAGGCTCAGGCCAAGTGCAATAAATTGTTCAATTTGTTGAATTGATAAAAGCTCAGTTTTAGAAAGTTCGTTATGAAATGCGTTTAATACCTGATTATCATATTGATGAGTACCAATCAGAATTTCGATCAACCGCAAGTAATAACGAGACGGAATAACAGGGATTTGCTGTTTTTGCACAATAAAAAACCACTAAAGTCTTAAAATGATAATATCAAGTCTTAAAATGATAATATAGAGTGACTGCAAAAGAACACAATCAATTCAAGCAAAACATTTTGTGTTTGATTGAGGAGTTTCTAATGAATATGCATACTCAACTGGATGTAGAGCAAGCAACAACAACCTTTAAAGATAAAAAACGTCATTTGTGGTTATTGGGTTTGGCAGTACCGACCATTGCAATGAGTGGTTTAGCAGGTTATCAATTTGGACCGAAAAAAACCAAAAAATTATTTGCCTCTTTTGGCCCATTATTTATTCATGGTGTTATTCCTGCATTGGATAAGTTAATTGGTGAGGACACAGAAAATCCACCACTTGATGCGATTGCAGATTTAGAAGCTGATCCATATTATTCTCGAATTGTTAAACTTTTTATTCCATTGCAATATGCGACCAATATTTACGGCACTTATTTGGCAAGTCGTAAAGGTACATCACTTGCAGATCAAGCGTTATTGGGTACGTTGGTGGGGATGGTGAATGGTATTGCCATCAATACGGCGCATGAATTGAGTCATAAAAGTGGTCGCCTCGAACATTATTTATCACATTTGGCATTAGCTCCATCGGGCTATAATCACTTTCGTATTGAGCATCCATATGGTCATCACCGCCGTGTTGCAACGCCAGAAGATCCAGCATCATCTAGACTTGGTGAAACTTTCTGGAAATTTTTACCGCGTACAGTGATTGGTAGTTTCAAATCTGCGATCGAAATTGAGAAAAATCGTTTAGAGCGTAAAAAATTGCCATTCTTCTGTAAAGAGAATGAATTGATTCATGGTTGGGCGATGTCTGCCGTGTACCATGCTGCTATGTTTAGCAAATTTGGAGTGCGTTCAGCACCGTTCCAAGTGACACAGGCTGCCTATGCGATTACTTTGTTTGAATCAGTAAATTATATTGAGCATTATGGTTTAAAACGTGAAAAGAAAGCCAATGGTCAATATGAGCGTACTTTACCTGAGCATAGTTGGAACAATAACAATGTAGTGACTAACTTGTTCTTGTATCAATTACAGCGTCACTCAGATCATCATGCAAATCCAACACGTAGCTTCCAAACGCTACGTCATTTTGAAAATGCACCACAGTTACCAGCGGGCTATGGAGCGATGATTTTACCAGCCTTTATTCCTTCATGGTGGTCAAAAATTATGGATGATCGAGTAGTAGAGCATTACAAAGGCAATATGGAGAAAATTAATATTCATCCAGACGCAAAAGAAAAAATATTAGAGAAGTATGCTGAACAAGTTGAAGTCGAAGCTGCTTAATCAATTTAAATAAAAAAACCAGCCTTAATATAGGCTGGTTTTTTTATTTATGAGGCTAAAAGATAAAGTCGTTTAAAATGCAGATCAAACTCAAGGTATTTATGGACAAAAGCAGTCTTATCAGTTGTGCGTAGCAAATTGTCATAGATAAATTCTGGAACAGGATGATAAAGCTCGGCTGTGCCATTGCTGTAAAAAATTTTTAAGTAGCGTGAAGAAATATCATATTTCCAAAAGGTTACAACAACAGTTTTTTCCATATATTTTCCCCCATTTTAGTTTGATCATTTAGTACATACGAAAAACTCTTTATGTTTCATAATTTGACATTACTCCATGTAAAGCAGGCTGACAATTGAAAATTGAATTTCGTTATAAATTTATAAGTATAAGAATTGTAAAAAATTTACTATTGAATTGAGATCGATGTATCGCAAAAAGTGAGCAAATGACAAATAAAAAGAAACCACTCTTTTAGAGTGGTTTCTTTTCAACATTGTTAAATCTAAAAATTAGATTTTACCAACGAGGTCGATCGATGGAGCAAGAGTCGCTTCACCTTCTTTCCATTTAGCTGGGCAAACTTCGCCTGGGTGGCTTGCTACGAATTGAGCAGCTTTAAGCTTACGTAAAGTTTCTGAAACATCACGTGCAATTGCATTGTCGTGAATTTCAGCAGTTTTAATTACGCCTTCTGGGTTGATGATGAACGTACCACGTAAAGCTAAACCAGCTTCTTCGATATGCACATCAAAAGCACGTGTTAATTGATGTGTAGGATCGCCAACTAATGGGAATTGAGCTTTACCTACAGCAGGAGAAGTTTCGTGCCATACTTTGTGAGAGAAATGAGTATCAGTTGTTACGATATAAACTTCTGCACCAGCTTTTTTGAATTCTTCGTAGTTCTCAGCAGCATCTTCAACTTCAGTAGGACAGTTGAAAGTAAATGCAGCAGGCATAAAAATAAGAACAGACCATTTGCCTTTAAGATCAGCATCAGTGACTTGAATGAATTCACCGTTACGGAATGCATCAGCTTTAAATGGTTTAACTTCAGTATTAATTAAGCTCATCATTGTCTCCATGATTGAGGTTTTATTGAGAGGCTAATGCCTTATTTGTTTACGAGGTTAAGAATAAATAATTTTTAGTTATTGGGGAAATAGTATTTTTACATGACTAAAATCGGAAAATTGAATGAATCAATATAAAACGATTTTCACCCTAAGATATAAGCCTATTTGACTCCAATAAGATGAAGTAAATATGACGAATATCTAAAACTAACTTGCATAACAACATGCAGTCGATAGTATTAAAATTCAAGGGTAAAATTGAAAAAATCTAAAAAATATAGAGAAAACCAAGATATACACTTAGATTTTTACCTATGTTTTGCTTGGTTTAAAAATAAGAAAATGCAAAAGTACCCCTGTGTATCAATTGAATAGGAATAGTGCATGTTTTTGAAAAGAACTAAATGTGGTTGCTTTGCATAGCAACGCTTTAAGGCGTAAAATAGCTGATTAGTTTATTTTCTAGGAAAGCTGTTCAGTGCAGAGTCATTTAAATGTAGATCAATGGGTTATGGCACGTGACCGTCACCGTTTAAATCGACTTCGCAAAGATAAAAAAACACCGCCAGCAGAAATCAAAAAACTTTTTCAACAGTCAAATGACAAAGTCAAACAACGCTTAGCGCGTATTCCCCAAATTAAACTCAATCAAGATTTACCTGTTACTCAGTATGCAGATCGTTTGATTGCCGCAATACAAAAGCATCAAGTGATTATTGTGGCGGGTGAAACGGGTTCGGGTAAAACCACACAGCTACCACAAATTGCTATGCTTGCTGGTCGTGGTCTCACTGGGATGATTGGGCATACTCAACCGCGACGTTTAGCTGCTCGCAGTGTCTCGCAACGTATTGCAGAAGAAGTTGGGCAGAAACTGGGCGAGGCGATTGGCTTTAAAATCCGTTTTAATGAGCAGGGATCGCAAGATTCTATCGTGCGTTTGATGACGGATGGTATTTTGTTGGCTGAGCTGACGAACGACCGCTTCCTTTCAAAATACGACACCATCATTATCGATGAAGCCCATGAGCGTTCACTGAATATCGATTTCATCATGGGTTATCTCAAACAGTTATTACCAAAGCGTCCTGATTTAAAAGTAATCGTGACGTCAGCGACTTTAGATGTAAATCGTTTTAGCCAATACTTTAATGATGCACCGATTTTTGAAGTAGAAGGGCGGAGCTTCCCTGTTGAAGTACGTTATCGTCCAATTTCGGAACTCAGTATTATTGGTAGTGATGATGATGAGTTTGATGATTTTGAAGAGAACTTACCACGTGCTGTTGTACAAGCGGTCGAAGAGTGTTTTGCCGATGCTGAGGCTAAAGGGCATCCAGAACATGCTGATATCTTGATTTTTGCCAGCACTGAGCAAGAAATCCGAGAATTACAGGAAACGCTGCAAAAATATGGTCCTCGACATACTGAAGTGTTGCCTTTATATGCGCGTTTAGCACTCGCCGAGCAGCAAAAGATTTTCAGTCCAAGCGGTAAAGGTCGCCGTATCATTATTGCAACCAACGTTGCTGAAACAGCATTAACCGTTCCTAATATTCGGTATGTGATTGATAGCGGTTTTGCTCGTATTTCACGTTATAACTACCGTTCACGTGTGCAACGCTTACCGATTGAAGCAATTTCACAGGCAGCAGCCAATCAGCGTAAAGGTCGTTGTGGTCGTATTGCTGCGGGTGTGTGTATTCGTCTATACAGTGAAGAAGATTTTTTAAGTCGTCCCGAGTTTACCGAACCAGAGATCAAACGGACGAACTTGGCTTCTGTAATTTTACAAATGCAAAGTCTTGGTTTAGGTAGTTTAGAAGATTTTGACTTTATTGAGCCACCTGATTTTCGTTTGGTGAATGATGGACGCAAGCTCTTGATTGAGTTAGGTGCATTAAGCGAACGTAAGAATGATTTAACTAAAGTCGGTCAAATGATGGCACGCATGCCGATTGATCCACGATTAGCTCGTATGCTGATTGGTGGCGCTCATTTTGGTGTGCTGAAAGAAACATTGATTATTGTCAGTGCTTTGGCAATTCAAGATCCACGAGAACGACCTGCCGATAAACAAATGCAGGCTGATCAGAAGCATGCTTTATTCAAAGAAGCAGATTCAGACTTTTTATTCTATTTAAAACTTTGGAATACGTTGCAAACCAGTCCTGATACGCAGTCTGAAAACAAGCGCCGTCAATTTGCGCGTCAACATTTTTTAAGTTGGTTGCGTTTACGGGAATGGAAGCAAACCCATCAACAATTAGTTGAGTTGGCTGAAGGATTAAAGCTAAGCTTTAATGAAAAGGCAGCCAATTATGAAAATTTACATCGTGCTTTGTTAACAGGTTTACTGTCATTTATCGCCAATAAAACCGATGAACGTAATACCTTTATGGCGGTACGTCAGCAGAAAGCCAAAGTATTTCCTGCCAGTACACTGCATAAGACCAATACTGCTTGGGTGATGGCATTTGAGATGGTGGAAACTTCTCAAGTGTATTTACGAACTTTAGCAAAAATTGATCCTGAATGGATTTTATTAGCTGCACGTGAGCTATTGAAATATCACTATTTCGAACCACATTGGTCGAAAAAAGCAGGCATTGTGAATGCCTATGCGCAAATTTCATTGTTTGGTTTAATTATTGAACCAAAACGTATGGTGAATTTTGAGAAAGTTGATCAAGCCGCGGCACATGAAATCTTTTTACGGGATGCCTTAACGACTGGTAATTTGGGTATTACACCGCCATTTTTAAAACACAACTTACTTAAACTTGAAGAAGTTGAGCGAGTTGAAGATAAATTGCGTCGTCGTGATTTGGTGGTCGATGAAGAAACTATTTATCAATTTTATGCTGAAAAAGTGCCAGAGGAAATTGCTAGCCGCCGTAGTTTTGAAGATTGGCGTGCAACAGTAGAGCCAGATCATCCGCGTTATCTTTTTGTAGAAGACGATGCGTTATGGATGAATGATCGGCCAACCACACAGCAATTCCCAGATTATTTACATAATGGACAATTGCGTTTAGCTGCGAGCTATCGTTTTGATCCAAGCCATGATGAAGATGGTGCAACGGTTAAAATTCCTGTGCAGGCTTTGCCACAAGTAGATGAAAAACAATGGTCATGGGGGATTCCTGGGTGGCGTCAGGATTTAATTGAGGCTTTGCTCAAGGCGTTGCCTAAAGACAAACGTCGTAATTTAGTCCCGATTCCAGATACTGCGAAAAAACTGATGCAAGGTGTCGATGCAGTACATTTGCGTGAACATCTGTTTAGTTACTTGGCTTTCGCTTTGCGTGGGGAGCAAATTACTGAAAAAGATTTTTCTTTTGAACGAATTGATCAATATCTTGTACCTTTTATTAAAGTTGTGGATGAAAAAGGTAAACTCATTGCGCAAGGACGTGATTTAGACGAACTCAAAGCGCGTTGTCGTGTCGAAACTCATCGTCCTGTGAAGCAGCAAAAGGGTGAGTTCCAGACTTTTCCTGAAAATTTTGTATTTGAAGCGTCTCAAAAAGTCACGGGAGTGGTCGTAAAGCAATATCAGGCTTTGGTTCCAAGTAAAGTTTTTGCTGAACTTGATGTTAAAGATGAGTCGGGTGTGGTGATTCAAACCTTTAATGATCAGGATGAAGCAATTAAGCAACATCGTGAAGGCGTGATTCGTCTTTTACACATGCAATTGGGGGATTTAATTCGTCAATTGAAAAAACAGATTTCCAAACCATTAGCTTTGGCATATTCGCCTTTAGGTGATCGGGCGAAGTTGGAACAAATGCTGGTTTATGCAACCTTACAAGTTTCAATAAAAACCTTGCCTAAAGATACAGCGGAATTTAATCAGCTAATGGCTGATGTAAAAAAGCAATTCTTAGTAGATGGTCAAAAAGTTTTAATTGATATTACTGATATTTTTACTCAATGGCAGCAAATTCGTCGCGAGTTATTGGTTTTAGATCAGGATATCTTTGGTCGAAGTGTGGATGACATAGAAGACCAACTTGATTTAATGTCGTTGGCGAACTTTGTCTACAGTAAACCTGTTGAGATGTGGCAGGAATACCCACGGTTTTTAAAAGCATTGCTATTGCGTTTGGATCGTTTGCCAAATAATCTACAACGTGACCTCGCTGCAATTGACGATGTTGATCCATGGATGGACAAAGTATTTAAATTTAAAAATGATCCTAAAATCAAAGAATTGTATTTGATGTTGGAAGAACTTAGAATTTCCTTGTTTTCTCAACCGATGAAAACAAAGATGCCAATTTCACCAACTAGATTGCAAAAACTATGGGATCGATTAGCAATCGGTTAAACTGAGCAATAATGAAAGTTAGAAGCATTCTTTACAGGAGTTTTACATGGGCATTCGTATAACAGGTACAGGGTTATTTCACCCAACCGAATCTATTTCTAATGAAGAGTTGGTTGAAAGTTTAAATGCTTATGTAGAACAATTTAATCAAGAAAATGCTGAGCAAATTGCTGCTGGCGAGATCGAAGCATTGCGTGGTTCAAGCCCAGAATTTATTGAAAAAGCTTCTGGCATCCAACGCCGTTATGTGGTCGAAAAATCCGGTATTCTTGACCCAAAACGCTTACGTCCACGTTTACAAGAGCGTAGTAATGATGAACTTTCACTTCAAGCGGAGTGGGGCGTCATTGCTGCAAAACAAGCGATGGAAAATGCAGGTGTAACCGCAGAAGACATCGATGTTGTGATCTTAGCTTGTTCAAATATGCAACGTGCCTACCCAGCGGTTGCAATTGAAATTCAGTCAGCTTTGGGTATCCAAGGTTATGCTTATGACATGAATGTGGCTTGTTCTGCTGCAACATTTGGTTTGAAGCAAGCCTATGATGCAGTGAAATGTGGCGCACGCCGTGTATTATTACTCAATGTTGAAATTACCTCAGGTCATTTAGACTACCGTACCCGTGATGCACATTTCATTTTCGGTGATGTTGCAACGGCTTCAATTATCGAAGAGACTGAAACTAAATCAGGCTATGAAATCCTAGATATTCATTTATTTACTCAATTCTCAAATAACATTCGTAATAACTTTGGTTTCTTAAACCGCAGTGAAGATGCTGTGGTTGATGACAAATTGTTCCGCCAAGATGGTCGTAAAGTTTTTAAAGAAGTTTGCCCATTGGTTGCAAAAATTATTACTGCACAGTTAGAAAAACTTGAATTAACTCCTGAACAAGTGAAGCGTTTCTGGTTGCATCAAGCCAATGCCAATATGAATGAGTTAATTTTAAAATTGGTTGTTGGTAAAGATGCTGATTTAGATCGAGCACCAATTATTTTGGATGAGTTTGCTAACACTTCTTCTGCGGGCGTAATTATTGCGATGCATCGTACAGGTGAGCAAGTCAATAATGGCGAATATGCTGTGATCTCTTCATTTGGTGCAGGATATTCGGTTGGTTCGATTATCGTACAAAAACATATTGCTTAAAGTTTATAGGCAAAAATAAAAAACCGCATCAATGATGCGGTTTTTTTTGATTTCAGCTTATTTAAGTAAGATCGCTAGGTCGATGACTTGTGGAGTCGTGTTACCACCAATAGTTGAAGCTGCTAGATTTGGTGTTCCATCTACACTGATAGCTAAACGGGCTCTTGGAGTTGTAATAGTCGTGTCACTATTTAGATCTATGCGATATAACACAGAAGGTCCAGAAGCACCTGAGACTGCTGCTAAAGCTAAACCATTATCACCACCAGCAATATCAAAGCCATTATCTATACCTAAGTTGACTCCTAAATTACCGATCAGGTTTAATGTGCCTGCGTTTGGTGGATTCTGTTTAGTGAGAGTTTTGCCTGTTTGATCAAGATCAAATAGTTCAGTAGCAAGCGTTGAAATTGGTGTAGCAAAACTATTGGTATATGCTGCTGCAGTGACTTTAGCATCAGCAATTCCGTTAATATCACCATCTTTTATAGTATCGCCAGTATCGACGTTAATTCTTAAGTTCTGTCCATTATTGCTGATTACGCGGAGTCGATCTGCTGTAGGGTTGAAATCAACTGCGAAACTTGTTCCATCTAATGTTGTGAAACTACTACCCGTCGCAGGTTTGAGTGAGGTAATCAGGTTAGCCATTCCTGTATCTGTATTTATAGTATACAAGTTTGCTTTATTGGTAAGACCATAAAGTTTTCCAGAATTGGTCATAGTGGTTCTGAGTCTGTAATCAATTCCAATAAATTTCTCATCAACGAGTAAACCTGTGATGGTTTTTTCCATCACCGCATTTGGATTATTTAAAGCAAAGTTCAATAATTTATTATTGGCTGTCAATCCATAAGCTTGAGCGGTGGCATCACTTGCTCTTTTTAATGCTATACCGCGAATTCCCATACTATTAAAGTTACTATTTAGGTCACCAGATGCAAAAATGGCATAATTGCTTGTTCCTACATTTGCTAGATTAAGTTGAAAGAATTTATAACCACCAGTATTGAGTTTTAGCGCTGCGAAGCCGACGTTACTCACAGGATCGATGTCAAATCCACCACCGCCATTAATGTTTATATCTGCTCCCAACGCAGCTGAAACACCCAATGTTCCAGCATTCGCATTTTGGATATAAATTCGATCACTATTTTGATCAATACTATAGAGTTTGGTTGATCCAGTTCCTGCAAATGCATTGGTATATGCACCAGCGACAATGGTAGGGTTGCTTTCTGTCAAATTGATAGCGCCATCAGTAATCGTTGCGCCAGTATCCACATTAATTCGAAGGTTTTGTCCCGTATTTGTTATAACCCTCAAACGATCTGCAACTGGATTGAAGTTCACAGTAATCAGATTCGCATCCCCTAAAATCTTAGTAAATGCTGCATTTCCATCAGTCGTATCAGTAGGGTCAGCCATTAATTTTTTTATAAAAGTGGCAGAACCAGTTGCAGGATTCAAAGTGTAGATATTACCTAACAATCCCACCGCATAAAGTTTTCCATCTTTCGGACGATAATCGATTCCAACGAGTTCATCATCTGTTTGTAGACCTGTAATTTTAAGATTTGACACGATTTTATTTGGCATCATTCGATCAATTGAACTGATCATACCGTTGTTTGTTAAGATTAATGTGTCACCTGTATGAGTATTTGTAGTTTCTGTATCGTTGTTAGAATCATTATTACAACCCAATAATATTAGGCTACCCAGAGTTGCTGCGGTCAAAGTTAATGCTCGTTTATTCATAGTCGTTTATCCTGATACATATTTTGGTTATAAGAAGCTTTTGAGAAGGATTCCCTGTTATTTATTAACTCTGAGCTTCTTGTTATTGGATTGCTGTAATGGGGGTCTAGCCTTAGAAAAAGATTTCGACTTTTATTTTTAAATGAATAATTTAAAAATCTTATAATTACTTTTATTAGATTAAGTGGGGCAAGGTTGAAAGTAAACTAATGTTTTTAAGTGATTTTTTCGTATTTGAGTTTTGAGTTGTAATTATTCACACTAATTTCACGGCAGCTATGAAACTCTAGATTATTAAAGTAATTGTTATGAAAAAATATAATCTTTAAAACTTAAAAATAAAAAATCGAGAGAATTTTAAAACTCTCTCGATTTCAATATATTTATTGCTTACGCTTCGACAGTTTGTACTGTGATTTTTTTTGCAGGATCGACTTTACGTCGTACTGCTGGAACAGGTTCGCCGTGATATTGACGATCTGCGAAATAGCTCGAACGAACCATCGGCGCTGACCAAATATTTCTAAAACCTAATTTACGACCATGTTCAGCATAACGCTCAAACTCTTCTGGTGTAACAAAACGATCAATCGGTGCATGCTGTTTAGAAGGTTGTAGATATTGACCAATAGTCACGTAATCTACGTCGTGCGCACGAAGATCATCGAGTAAAGCAATCACTTCCTCTTCTGTTTCACCAATCCCAACCATCAAACCACATTTCGTTGGTACGTCAGGACAGTATTCTTTAAACATTTTTAAAAGATTTAAAGAATGTTGATAGTCAGAACCTGGGCGCATTGCTTTGTATAAGCGAGGAACAGTCTCGATATTATGATTGAAAACATCGGGTGGACATTCGGTCATGATGCGTAAGGCAATATCCATACGCCCACGGAAATCTGGAACTAAAATTTCTAATAAAGTTTTTGGACTGAGTGCGCGAGCTTCTTTAATACAATCCACAAAGTGTTGAGCACCACCATCTAATAGATCATCACGGTCTACAGAAGTAATCACTGCATACTTAAGACCTAAGTTAGAAATGGTTTCAGCCATGTGGCGTGGTTCATCAGGGTCTAATGCATTTGGCCGACCATGCGCCACGTCACAAAACGGGCAACGGCGAGTACAAATATCACCCATGATCATAAAAGTAGCAGTGCCACCACCAAAACACTCAGGGAGGTTAGGGCAGGCAGCTTCTTCACAAACAGTATGGAGTTTTTGCGAACGTAGAGTTGTTTTTATACGCTGAACCTCTTCAGGTGCAGTCATTTTGACGCGAAT
Source organism: Acinetobacter sp. WCHA39 (assembly GCF_002165385.1). Lineage (NCBI taxonomy): Bacteria > Pseudomonadati > Pseudomonadota > Gammaproteobacteria > Moraxellales > Moraxellaceae > Acinetobacter > Acinetobacter sp. WCHA39. The sequence goes on along the minus strand of NZ_NHRP01000038.1, from coordinate 12,783 downwards.
CCAGTCTGGTTTACGAGGCACTTCAACCGTAGGTATAACTTTTACAGGAATTCTTGCGACTTTTTCTGCGCCACGAAGTTTTATGCCCTGTTCAGGTTTACGGTGTTCAGACATATTATTTTCTACAACCTATTGCTTGAGATATTCGATTATTATAGTCAAATTTATTGGTTTATAGGATGAATTAGGTATTCATTTTGAAAATGTAAATATATAAAAATATATGGTTGAGAAATACATCAAGCCATAGCATATTAGTTATCATATATATAGAAGTAAACAGCGAAGAGACAAAGGAGCTTTGAATGCCACGTAAGAAAGAGGTCGTTGGTGGGAATGTTGTAAAATTTGATGCAGTAATTCTCGGTTCTGGCCCAGCTGGTGAAGGCGCGGCAATGAAGCTAGCTAAAGCAGGTAGACGTGTAGCGATCGTTGATATACGTGATCAACTTGGTGGTAATTGTGCTCACGTAGGAACAATTCCGAGTAAAGCATTACGTCAAACAGTATCAAGTATTATTCGATATCAACGTGACCCAATGTTTCAAAAGGTCGGTGAGTGGAAACAATTCACCATGAAACAAGTGCTACGTAATGCACATAAGGTAATTCAACAGCAAGTTGATACGCATACACGTTTCTATGATCGCAACAAAATTGATGTTTTTCATGGACGTGCGTATATCCAAGATAAAAATACGGTTTTGATTTTTGGTCAGGACGGAATCAAAGATACGATCATTTGTAAGCAAATCGTGATTGCAACAGGTAGTCGTCCTTATCAACCACAAGGTTTAGATTTCAATCATCCGCGTGTATTTGATTCAGATAAAATTCTTGATTTGGATTATTCAATTCAAAAAATCATTATTTATGGTGCTGGTGTGATCGGTTGCGAATATGCCTCGATTTTCATTGGTTTAGACCATAAAGTTGATTTGATCAATACTCAACAAAAGCTTTTAAGCTACCTTGATGATGAAATCGCAGATGCATTGTCATATCACTTACGTGAACAAGGCGTATTGATTCGACATAATGAGCAAATTGACCGCTTAGAAACCTTTGATGATCATGTGGTTTTACATTTGCTGAGCGGTAAGAAGATTAAAGCTGATGCAATTTTATGGTGCAACGGTCGTTCTGGTAATACAGATGGTCTTGGTTTGGAAAATGTCGGTCTAACACCGAATAACCGTGGTCAGCTGATGGTCAATGATCAATACCAAACTGAAGTTGATAACATCTATGCTGCAGGGGATGTTATTGGTTGGCCATCACTTGCATCGGCTGCTTATGACCAAGGGCGTTGTGCAGGTGCAAATATGGTTGGTGAGAAAAATGTTAAGCCAATTAAAGATGTACCAACAGGTATTTATACAATCCCAGAAATTTCTTCAATTGGTAAGAACGAGCAGCAATTAACTGAAGAAAAAGTACCTTATGAAGTAGGTCAGGCTTCATTCCGTCATCTAGCTCGTGCCCAAATTACGGGTGATACTGTCGGTGAATTAAAAATCTTGTTCCATCGCGATACTTTAGAAGTACTAGGTATTCACTGCTTTGGTAATAATGCGGCAGAGATTATTCACATTGGTCAAGTGGTGATGCATAGTCCAAACAATACGTTGAAGTACTTCGTTGAAACGACATTCAACTATCCAACGATGGCAGAAGCATATCGTGTAGCAGCTTTGAATGGTATGAATCGTTTGTTTTAAATGGCGATGGATTTAGTTCGATAAGCACCTAAATGCCAATCAACTTGATTGGCATTTTGTTATCTGGATTTGGTCAGGAAATTTGCGATGAAAACTAAAATAAATAATCTAATTCTTGTAGTAATCATTTTGTTGCTTGCAGCTTATTTGAGTTTCGATTTTAAAGAAAAGCAAAATACTAGAATTACTAGCAGCACCACACAAACTTCAGTTTTAGATACTAATATTTCTGTCGATGATCAAAACAAGATCATGCAGGCTTATCAACAGCAAAGAAGCAATATTCAAGTTCAAGCGCAGGGTATTGTGAAAGCAGTTTTACCAGATGACAATCAAGGTTTAAAACATCAGAAAATTATTCTTAAACTTGAGAATGGTTTAACGGTTTTGATTGCACATAATATTGATTTAGCCCCAAGAATAGACGGGCTTAAAAAAGGTGATCAGCTTGAGTTTTTTGGTGAATATGAATATAACCCAAAAGGCGGTGTGATTCATTGGACCCATCATGATCCACAAAGAAAACACATTGACGGATGGTTAAAATATAAAGGGAAAATATATCAATGATATTTTCCCTTTATCACTCATTCTATTTGTATGTTCTCAATCAGCTTGTAAGCGCTAATTTCTGACGAGATTTCCATTTGGGTAGGACTTTAGCTAAATAAGCGTCCATGCACCATACAGGGCCAATGAGGAGGAATTGTAAGTCTTTAAAGAAAGAAGGCTTTTTCCCTTCAACTTTGTGACCATAAAATTGGCCAATCCAAGCTATCACAAAGACACCAATATAGAATCCTACGCCTACAGGTAAAATAATAATGAGCCATGCCATAACGGCTAACAGTGCAGCCATTGCAACAGCCAAAACAATATCTAAGCGAGCATAAAATACTAAAGTGAGTACAAGAAGCAAAGCGGTGAGTAGGGTGCTAAAATGAGCCAAAATACCAATAATTGAAAAAAGAATAGCTGGGACACAAACCCAATGAATTTTTTTATTGGTTTGATTTTGATGGCTGTCACTATACTCATCAAACCACGTATCAATTGACTTCATGTTAATTCCTTTACTCTATTCATTTTTATTTGCTCAATATAACGAATTAAATAAAAAGGGTCAAAATCATTCGCGGATATGATGTTGCTCCAAAGAATAACTGTAATTTCTAAATTCTTTAGTCTCATAATAAAAAAAGCCACACTAGGTGGCTTTTTTTGGAGAGTGTAAAACTAAGTTATTAAGAACTTGGCCCATCAACTCGTTCGATGCTCACATTACTAGTACCAGAACCAGACATACCAAGTTGCTTTGCAGCACCATAAGATAAATCTAGTACTCGGTTACCATGGAATGGACCACGATCATTTACTTTTACTACAACACTCTTGCCGTTGTCTTTATTTGTTACACGGATATAACAGTTTAAAGGAAGGCTACGGTGAGCTGCAGTTAATCCATTCATATCGAATGTTTCACCGCTTGCTGTTTTACGACCATGAAACTGACGTCCATACCAAGATGCAACGCCACTTTGGCTGAATTTACGAACTGTGTTCGAAGCAACAGTATTCAGTTTTTCAATCACTGAAGGCTCGTCTTCAGGAATATCGATTTTTGCAGCAATCGTTTGGCGACGGATTTGGTCACCTGAACGCTCAGTGATTGAAAGACTATTAACGTTTGAAAAACGCGAATTAAAATTTTGAGAATCTTTGCTTAGTACGCGGGCAGCTAAATTAGAACCATCCACATCATTATTCATTGATGTCGATTGTACCATTTCCGCATGTAACGGGCTTAAACTTAAGCCTGCCGTCAGCGCTAGAATATATTTTAGCGAAAACTGCATTGTATAAACTCCTAGAGAACATGCTTTTCTATTTCAAAAAACAACTTTGAAACATAGTGCACATGTCTAATTATTCACTTTTGCAATTACTTTACTTGAGTGGATAATATTCATCGCTTACGAAGTGTGTCTAGTCTTTAACGATAAATAGTTACAAAAAGGGTAAAAACTTACAGTTTATGGTTAATAAATAATCAATATTGTAACAAAATATATTTTTTGCTGAATATGTGATCTTTTTGCTTAATTTTTTTATTGACTTTTCAGAATGTTATAAAAAAGCTAGTCTATCGACTAGCTACTTCGTTGCCTAATAACCATACTGCTGTTGCATACATACGACTTTTATTATAAGTCGTAATCACTTGGAAATTTGGATAAGTAATGTAGTAAATTGGACCAAATTGGTCTTGTAATTGAATGACATTGACTAAGTCTAAATCATCAATTTTTACCAAAGGGTCAACAGGGGAAACCCCTAGTCTTTTCAATTCTCCATAGGGAATAGGTTGGGTTAAATCCTTGGAAATAATACTATCTGGGTTGTTGCCTAAGTAACGGGCTGGAAACCCAATTGGTCGATCGCGCTGCCAACCATGTTGAGCTAAATAGTTAGCAATAGAGCCAATAGCATCTGTTGCTGAATTTCTTAAATCAATGTGACCATTTCCATCATAATCTACGCCCAACTTTTGAATATTGCTTGGCATGAATTGCGGATAACCAATAGCACCTGCATATGAACCAACGATACTATTTGTTGGATAACCTTCTTTGTACGTCCAAGCGATCAAGGCGGCTAATTCATCACTAAAATAGTCTGCTCGACGAGGATAACCGAAAGCGAGTGTTGCAAGCGCATCTCTAGTGACGAAAGAGCCCTTATTCGCACCATAACCTGTTTCTACACCTAAAATGCCCAGAATGACTGTTTTAGGTACGCCAAACTGCTGTTCAGCACGATTCAACGCATCTTGATATTGATTTTTAAAGTTTGCCCCGCGTTGAATAGTGCCATCAACAAGAAACATTGAACGATATTCATACCAAGGTTTACTTTCGCCTGGGCGAGTCATGATATTGAGAATATTAGGCAAATCCTTAGCGCCACTCATGGCTGCATCAATTTGTTCACTCGTTAAATTATAAGTTGACATTGCTTTCTGCTTAAAAGCAAAGTAATTCGGATGTGTATAAAATTCATTTGCTTGAGCCCAATTACTGCTGACAAATAAACTGGCACTCAAACCAAGCAATTTAAAAGTTTTATTTAAATTAGGAAGAAACATATGTTTATAAAATTCCTCATTATCGATGTGTATGAATAGACATCACCAGTCCAAAAGTAGACATCAGGGTAATAATTGCCGTCCCACCATAACTCATGAAGGGTAAAGGCACACCAACTACGGGTAAAATACCACTGACCATACCTGCATTTACAAATACATAAACAAAAAATGACAAACCAAATGCGCCTGCAACCAAGCGACCATAGTTATGGAAGCTCTGCAATCCAATTTGGAATGTTCTAAAGATAATTGCACAATAAAGAATAATAAGCAGTGTCACGCCAATTAAGCCAAATTCTTCAGAATAAGCGGCAATAATAAAGTCGGTATGGCCTTCAGGTAAGAAATGTAGATGAGATTGGGTGCCTTCTAAGAACCCTTTACCTGAGAATCCTCCTGAGCCAATCGCAGTTTTAGACTGAATAATGTTCCAACCTGTGCCAAGAGCATCTGCTTCAGGATCTAATAATGTAAGAACACGCTGACGTTGATAATCATGTAGTAAAAATTCCCAAGCAATTGGAATAATAATTGCGGCTAGACCTGCTGCTGCAGCGATGAGTCGCCAAGATAAACCACTTAAAAATAGTACGAAAATACCACTGACCAGAACCAGTAGTGATGTACCTAAGTCAGGCTGTTCTGCAATAAGTAGAAAAGGTACGACAATCAACATCAATGACAGTACAACTTGTGAAAGGCTCGGAGGTAATGCTTTTCGTGATAGAAACCAAGCAATCATCATTGGCATACCAATCTTCATAAATTCACTGGGTTGCACACTGCCGAAGCCAGGGATATCAATCCAACGTTGTGCTCCCATACGAACTTCGCCAAAAATGACGACTGCCACTAAGGAAAGTACACCAAACACATAAAAATAAGGTGAAAATGCCTGATATACCTTTGGGGGGATTTGAGCCAAACTAAACATAACAATAAAGCCAATCCCAAAGCTCATTGCTTGCTTACTGACTAGTCCGACATCTTGCGCAGAAGCACTATATAATACTGTGAGTCCAAGTAAGGCATTTAAAACCAAAAAAGAACAAAGCCAAGGATCGATATGCAATTGTTGCCAACGAGAGGGCTGTGCAGCTGTACTTAAGCCATCACGAGGTGCTTGACGTAAAAATTTGTATTGTGAGCTTGGGGACATGTGATTCTAAATCAGGTAAATCAAGGCTTCGCGAATGCTAACATAAATGCGGATTTAGAGCGTGCAAATTTAGAAAATGTGAGATCTATAAGTATCCAGTTTATAATTGGAATGATCATCTGTTATCTATGAATTATATTAAATAATTATTATAAATCAATGTTATATATTAAATATTATATTGCATACACCTAATAAAAAGCGATGGTTCCATGACCATCGCTTTTGCATCATTTGGCGAATTACTTTTGAACCAATAACTGATCAAAATGTTTTGCAAATACTTCAAGTTCACCTTGGCTTAAACCTGGGATGAGCTTGTTGATCACAATATGAACGGCTGTTTCGACACCACTGGTTGCAACGCTCGCAACACCACGTTTCATCATGCCCAGACCCAGCGTTTTGTTAAATTCGGTCATGAAGTGGTGAATCAATGCGTCAGCAAAAGTTTTAAATTGCTGGGTTAATGCATCACGTTGTGCCTTGCCATTTCCAGCAGCGACTTCTGCAAAGCTTTTCTTCATGTCAGCGACCAGCGTATCAGGCAGAACCGTACCAAGACGTTGTTGACCCTCATTGTCAGTAAACAGGCTTTTTTCCATAAACGACAACGATTCAAGAACCTGCTCGTTTGGTGCCTTGCCTAATAACTGTTTAAGTAAAGTCTCAACAATGCCACGGATTTTGGTTGCAAGCTTCTCGGTAGTGTCACGCTTATCACTTGGCGGAAATTGTTGAACCAGCTTAATCAGCATGTTGTCTAGTAATTCATCCGTCAATTGTAAAGAGATTTTGTCACGTAAAGGGTATTGTGGTTCTTTACTGTCACGGCTAGCCTGTGCAAGTTGAATATCCTGACTCAAACCTGCTGATGGAAGAATACCGAAATAACTGGTCATTGAAACATTTCCTCTATATCAAATTTATTCGTTTTATTGTCTCGCCAAGCGAATTGGCTCGGGCATCCATGACAAGTCTGATACACGGCATGGGTTAATATCCAAGCCTCCACGGCGTGTATAGGTTGCATAGACCATCAACTTTTCAGGTTTAAGCAATTGCCAAATATCAGCAAATATTTGCTCGACACATTGCTCATGGAAACCATTATGCTGACGGTACGAGATAATATAGGCTAATATGCTGCGATAACAAGGTTTTTTACCTTGAAAACGAATAAAAATCGTACCCCAATCTGGTTGTCCTGTGACTGGACAATTACTTCTTAAAAGATGAGAGTAAAGTTCAATTTCAACACTTTCTTGGGTCGCAGGATCTAACCTTAATAGAGTTGAATCTGGATGCTCAGATAGACGCTCAGGGATGAGATCATCAATACAAATCCCTTGCGGTTTAGAAATTTCTAAATCATCAACTTGGAATAATTCTAGTTCAACTTTTCCACCCGCCGCATTGGATAAGTCACGTTCAACCGTTTCGACAAAAGCTTGTTGAGACTCAAACTGCGTAAAGTTCATGCTATTGAAATAAAGTTTAAGTGACTTTGATTCAATTAAGTTAGGGGAGTTGGCGGGTAAGGTTAAACGACCAATCGCCACCTGTGGCAAACCGAATGGATTTAACCACGAAATTTCAAAGACATGCCACCAGTCCTTACCCTGAGCAATGCCCTCAATATGTGCATATTGTTGACGGGAATCAGCGCGAGCAATTGGAAATAAAACTTCTGGCTGATATTGAGTAGGGTATTGGGTGTCTTTACCCAATAAAGAATGTTCAACACTCATTCACGCATTCCTGAACCACGAGCTAATAAACGATAAGCAACTGCATAGAGCGCAACACAGCATAGGGTAACGATACTTAGTGAGAACGTTACATTGACGTCACTGTGCCCTAAAATGCCAAAACGGAAAGCATTGACCATATATACAATTGGATTGACTAAAGATAAATTTTGCCAAAATGGGCTAAGCGCACTAATTGCATAAAAGACACCACCTAAATAGGTAAGTGGAGTCAATACAAAAGTCGGGATAATAGAGATATCATCAAATGACTTCGCATAAACCGCATTGATGAAACCGCCAAGCGAGAATAATAGTGAAGTAATAATGACAGTATATATAGTCACGAATAGATTATAAATTTCTAAGTGAGTAAAGAATAAACTCATGATGGTCACAATCAAACCGACCAACACACCACGACATACGCCACCAATCACATAGCCCCAAAGAATCAGGTGTAAGGGCACAGGGCTCATGATCAGTTCTTCAATACTTTTTTGAAATTTGGCACTAAAGAAGCTTGAAGAAACGTTGGCGTAGCTATTCGTGATCACCGCCATCATAATTAAGCCTGGCACAATAAATTGCATATAGCTAAAGCCGCCCATTTCGCCAATACGAGAGCCAACTAAGTTGCCAAAAATCACAAAATATAGGCTCATTGTGATTGCTGGTGGTAATAAAGTTTGTGGCCATATCCGCATGAAACGGCGAATTTCTTTAACAACCAAAGTCCAAAGTGCTGTTTTTAATTGATTAAAGTTCACTGATTCGCTCCAGCAAGATTCTTCTCGACCATTTTCACGAATAATTCTTCCAAACGATTGGATTTATTGCGCATACTGCTGACTTGAATATTTTGTGATTGTAATAGTAAAAACAAATCATTCATGCTATGGGCTTTATCCATAGTGACTTCTAATGTCATTGGATCAATTAAATTAAATTTGAAGCCGATGATATCCAGTTGTAAATTTTCAATAGGTTCAGCGAGGTCACAGATGAATGATTCTTCATTGAGTTGATTAAGAAAGCCTTTCATGGTGGTATCTTCTTTAATCACACCACGATCAATAATTGCGATGCGACGACAAAGCATCTCAGCTTCTTCTAAATAATGTGTCGTTAAAATAATTGATGTGCCTTTTTCATTCATTTCAGTGAGAAAATCCCACATTGAACGACGTAACTCAATATCTACACCCGCAGTTGGTTCATCTAATATAAGCAACTTAGGTTCATGCATCATGGCACGTGCAATCATTAAACGACGCTTCATACCACCTGAAAGCATACGTGATTGAATATTACGTTTTTCCCATAAACCGAGTTTTTCTAAATAATATTCAGCACGTTGTTCAGCATGTTTTTTAGGAATGCCGTAATAACCTGCTTGTGTCACTAAGATATCGAAAGTTTTTTCGAATTGACCGAAGTTAAACTCTTGAGGAACAACACCAAGACATTGTTTCGCATGGGATGGATGGGTATCTAAGTTATGCCCAAAGATTTCCACTGTACCCGATGTTTTTTTGGTTAAAGAGCTAATGATACTAATCGTTGTAGATTTACCCGCACCATTAGGACCTAATAATGCATAAAATTCACCTTCAGGTACGGTCAAATCAATACCTTTTAACGCCTGAAAACCATTACGATAAGTTTTGGACAAATCGCTCAACACCAAAGCATCAGTCATGAACGTCTCACGTTGTTAAATAGAACGACTATTTTGAGTGATATGAAAAAATAAACCAAGTAGAAAAATAGGTTTCTGGCGTTTTAGAAATAGAACGATTAATTCGATAATTTTGTAAAATGATCTACTTTTAAATTGTTAAATATTAAATTTTTTATTTATTATCAAACTTTTAGAGTTTTAAGTATCGCATCAACTATAGGTACGATTATCAAAATAATCGTAAGCTGATGCTAGATAGAATTGTAGACAGTTGATCCATCTAAAGTTCTAAAATATTTTTGCTCAAAAGTTTCTAGACTTTACCAGCCATTTGCAGAGTGTCGCTTCCTTTGATTGTGGTAAATCTCAATATACTCGAACATTGCTGCATTAGTTTCTTAGCGTATAGCAAAGCTGCTGTTATAAATAATATGTCCTTTTAAGGTGTGAAAAAAGCTTTCGGTTACAGCATTATCCCAACATGAGCAGTGTACTGCGCAATGCTGCGAGACATGCTTTTAATACACTCATTCGTCAATAATAGTGCTCTAAAATCACGACTAAAGTATTGATCCTTGTTTAGAATGCACCATAACACTCTTTGGTTAACCCTGACGAGCCAAGGCATAATTCAACGTGCATCACACACCAATTGACTGTCTATTCTATGGCTAGTTTGCCATCCTAACGTACGTTCACTCATACTATAGCCCAGATTCGTTTCGCGCATTCATTTATCAAGCGTTGAATAACTCAAACCTAACTTTCTGGCTAAGGTCGCTAATTGTTTGTAGTTAGCGCAGATATCTCACCTATATTCCGTCATTTAAATTTAATGTACATCAAACTAAAAGTGATATTTGTATAGAAAAAATGATAATTCGTTAAGCTACTAAATCATTACTTATTAAGTTTAATTGAATAATTACACTTTAATTTCGAATTTTGCAATTTACCTTTCAATTGTGGCATAACTTGTTTAATTATATAGGAAGTAGAAAATGAAACTAAAAGCATTAGTAAAGCTTCAAACGATTTAGTGAGCATAAAAAGAAATAGATAGAATGAAAATATGCAGAGTAGGCAATATAATTTTTTTTGGAAATATAGTGTTGTAAAAATTCCATATAACATGGCGGAAAATATTAAATTAAAGTTTTTATTTATTCCTAATTTATCTAAAATGATAATTATGATAGAAATGCATATAATTGAAGCAATAAAAACAAAAATATTTTTAATCAACATCATGTTATTTACTCCAAGTTGATTTAAAAAACCTCTCCTTTAGTTTTATTTAAAGGAGCGGATAAAAAAGCACAATTGTTTTATTAGCCTTATATATTTTTCTTATTTTGTAAGAATTAAATTATAGGCTATACATTTTAAATACTCCTTCAGAAAGTATTTTTAAATGTTTGTGCATGGGGAAGTATATATAATGAAAAAATCATGGAAATAATCTTTAGCTTACATCAGTATGAGAAATTTCTTACGTTAGGTTGTTTTTTGATCTAATTGTTAATTAATTAAATTAACTTAATACAATTTAATCCTCTGTACACGACAAAAAAAGATAACTCATTGAAATAATGGCATAATACTTGTTTTCTGACGACGAATATGATGACACATTTCAATGAGTTACATCTCATCTTAAACAAATATCTAAAGTGGAACAAGTCACATGTAAAATGTTTTACACTGATTATGCTGGCATTAATTGTAAAACAGACATGTAACCTTTCTTCTGCATCTAAAGCCTTACCCATCAAGTGCTTACCACAATCATTTTATCGACGTATACAACGCTTCTTTGCAGATCAGTATTTCGATTATCGTCAAATTTCTCAGTTAATTTTCAATATATTTTCATTCGATAAAGTCCAATTAACTTTGGATAGAACCAACTGGAAATGGGGAAAACGAGATATCAATATCTTGATGTTAGCCATCGTCTATCGTGGAATAGCGATACCTATTGTTTGGACATTGCTCAATAAACGTGGCAATTCAGATAGGCTTTGTTGCACAAATAGAAGAAAGGTAGAGTTGTTCTAATCTTCAGATATTTATGCAACAGCCACCGTTTTAACTGTACCAAGTTGAGTAAATTTATTCAAAATATCGACTCTTATTTGCAAGTCAACCACCTGACGATTAAAGCATCGACTAGATACACCATGTCCAAGTCGTTTCAAGGCAAACATTTTAGCCTCTATTCTGGATCGTCGATGATAACCAATATCTCGTTTCCACTGCTTTTGACCCTTGTCCCAACAGCCTTGTACTGCATGATTCCTTGCTTTACCAATTTCATTTTCTACCCATAAAGCAGCATTGGAACGAGGAGGGATAATTACATTTGCTTGCCGTTTCAAAATCGCATCATAACAATTCACTGTGTCATAAGCACCATCAGTCGTGACAGATGCAATGGGTTCATCAATTTGATCTAAAAGAGGTGGGAGCATTTCAGCATCACCATATTGGCAGGTCGTGACTTCAACCGCTTGTATTTCTCCACTGTTTGCATCTGTCGCAAGATGTAATTTCAGCCATTGACGATGTTGGTTTACGCCATGTTTTTTACGCACCCATTCCCCATCGCCTGTAACTTTGATCCCTGTGCTATCAACTAAAATATGCAAGTCTTCCTGTGGATTTTTTGCTGATTTATGTAGAAGTGGCTGGAGCTTATCTGCTCGCCGACTCAATGTTGAGAAGTCTGGAACATTCCAGTCGAGGTGAGCCATTTGAAAAAGGCTTTGAATGAAACCTTGTGTTTGGCGTAAAGCCAGTTGGAACAGGTTTCGTATCGTCAGGGCAAATTGAATTGCTATATCAGTGTAGGTAGGTTGACGTCCTTTTTTTCCACTAGGTGTTGCAGACCATTGCATTTGGGGATCAAACCAAATGGTGAAAGCACCCCGTTGACGTAAAGCCTGATTGTACTCAGACCAGTTCGTTGTTTTATATCGGCTTTTTGATTCTGTATTCATCTAACATGTATGGGGATGAAATTTATTTATGCAACAAAGCCATTCAGATACAAAAGAGCGTATTGCTTTGATTCAACGCTTTATCTCTATTTTTGGTAAAGATCGTATTGTGAATGTGTTTGCAGACAGAGAGTTTATCGGTGAGAAATGGTTTACATGGTTAATTGAAAATGACATTAACTTCTGTATACGTGTTAAAAAAACTTTATTGTGACCAATCACTTAGCCAAGAATCATAAAATTAGTGATTTATTTCGTCATCTTCAAGTTGGTCAAACTGAATGTCGTAAACGACGTATTTGGGTTGGTCGAGTGAAA
>NZ_NHRP01000037.1:0-28257 GCF_002165385.1 Acinetobacter sp. WCHA39 | reverse complement strand
CTTCATTGATGACTTTATTCTCGATAAAAATCATCTGCTACCACAGAGAATCTATAAATAATAGTGCGTAAGTCCTAGTAATTAAAACTAAGTTGCTTAAATGAAAGTTTGATCTCAGTTTGATGAAATAATCATGAAAATTATATGACAATGCTTAATTTTTATCTGATAAACACATGAATTGATTGAAAAGAAAGCAATTAATACTTTTTACTCTTGCCAAGTTTTAAAGTCTCCTCTATTATTGCGCACATGCCCGAGTGGTGAAATCGGTAGACACAGGGGATTTAAAATCCCCCGCCCACAAAGCGTGCCAGTTCGAGTCTGGCCTCGGGCACCATTTTTCAACTAATGAAATATGGTGCAAATAAAAATCCAGCGTAAGCTGGTTTTTTTATGTCTAAAATTTAAGACAAGCATAAAAAAATGCCTTAATTAAAATTAAGGCATTTATACTTCTCAATCGAATAAATTTTACTCAACTCTAATAATCTTACCATTTTCATCATGATGCAGCGTGGTTACTTTTTGTTGGCGACCCGCTTGAATCTCGTGTTCAGGCAACTCAAAATAACGTGCATAATCAGGTAGTGCTTTTTCAATTGCATGTTTTTTATGTACGCGTTTTGAAGGTAAAAGCCCCCATAATAATAATGCTACCGCACACATGAAAAGTGCTGTAATTCCGTGCTCAAGACCTTGACTGAATGCAGCCATTAAACGTTGTGCAAGATGCGTTTTTTGCAGTTCAATTAACACCCAAACCAAAATAAATGGTCGCCATAATAGCAGCCAACCTGCCCACATCATTGCTGTTGTGGTCGTAGAAAAATAACGCTTATGCCATGGGAGTTGGTGACGTACATCGATAATCAAACTATTTGCTTTCATTTCTAGTCTCAGCAAAATGAATCTTGCGACTCAGCGAATTCCACGATCTGGGCTAATCCAACGGGCGCGTTTTTCATCACCACGCAACAGTACCTTTGGAAAGGCGACGATTGTAGCAGTAATCGTAATTAACCAAAACACAAATGGGTACCAAATCATCCAATAATAATTTTTCCCTAGGCTTGGCTCATAACGACTATCCATCCATTTGCTTAAAGCAAACTGAATTAAACAGGTCGCACCTAATAAAATTCCACTACCGTATGGTAAAAATGGTGAACTAACGATAGCAAGGGCTGGGATTGTAAATACAAAATGTAACAACCACATGACAGCCATAATCAACATCAAATATGACCATACTAATGTTAAGCAAAGCTCCAACATTAAAGGCCAGAGAAAATTAAGTTTTGGTTTAAAGAACACATCAATATTCTTAATCAGAACTTGTGCCCCACCCATCGCCCAACGCAAACGTTGCTTCCATAAACCATTAAAAGTCTCTGGCATCAAAATCCAAACCAAAGCATTTGGTTCAAAACGAACATCCCAACCTGCGCGTTGTAATTTCCAAGTGATATCAATATCTTCAGTCAACATATTTGGAGACCAATAATCAACTTGATGTACGGCACTTTTACGGAACGCTGTAATCACACCTGAGACTGTGAATAAACGGCCAAAAGTACGTTGTGCACGTTTAATCATGCCAACAATTGAAGAAAACTCACCGACCTGTATACGTCCCAATAAAGTTGAACGTGTACGAATACGTGGATTACCTGTGACTGCTGCAACTGTTGAGTCTTCTAGAAAATGACGCATCATCCATTTAGCAGCATGAGGATCTAGTAAAGCATCACCATCAATACCAATCAAGAACTCAGCATCAGTCATTAAACTGCCTGCTTGTAGTCCCATCGCTTTACCTTGGTTTTGAGCAAGATGTACCACACGTAATTTTTCATGCTGCATCGCGAGACGATCCAGCACTTCGCCCGTGTTATCAGAACTACCATCATTAATCGCAATCACTTCAAAGTTTGGATAATCTAATTGCAAAGCATGACTAATGGTTTCTTCTGCGTTATCCCCCTCGTTAAAACAAGGAACGAGTACAGCAACTTTAGGATATTCAGGCAAAGTTGCTGGCTGCTGATATGGAGGATCTTGGCGCTCTTTCCAATAAAAAATAATTGCCCCAACCATCCATAAATACGACATAAATAATGGATAATAGAAAACAAACTTAATGGCATAAGCCCATAATAAAGCAATTATACTCATCGACACATTACTCCGTTATGGTACTAATTGTGATGATTTTAAAGCAAAAGCCTTACGCATCGTTTCCACGTCTGGGTGTTCTTTAATCGGATCGTCAGGATAATATGCAATGTGCATCGCACCTTGTTGGTAAAGTGACTTAATTGTTGCTGCCATTTCTTCAGAAGGAATCTTCTGATCATTACGCCAGTTAATGGCTTGTAACTCCATCACTGTCTTTTTAATCCCGTTTGGATATTGTTTCACCCGATTCATAATATCCGTATAAAATTTTTCGGGATGATCTGATTGCTCCATATACGGCATTGCCATTATTGCAGTGAAATCATAACGTCTTAATGACTCTTCTAAAGACTGTGCATACCAATTTTCGGCGTACGGGTTAAGGGCAACTTGCGCATACAAATTACGTGCAGTCATCAAATAAGGCTGATATTGACGCACCTCACCTGCGAGCTCCATTGCAAAATCATCTAGGGTACGCGTTTTATAAGCAGTCCATTTCTGTAACTTGTCGTCATTATTTCGTATTTTGGCCAGATCCGTTGGCAAACCTTGTTTCGCATAGGCTGCTAGTGCTTGAGGGCTTGCATCTTCATAATCAGATAATGTCACATCATCATGAAATAACAGGCCATCAAATGGCGTTGATTTTGCAAGATCTTGATAAATCTCTTTAATGGTTTGTCTTGCTTTTGGTGAATATGGGCTTAAGCGGATATACCCCATATTTAAATGCTCGCCTGCTTTTGCTTGTTGCGTGACAACTAAATCCTTTGACACTGGGTCTGATTTAGGTAATTCCCATGCAAGTAAAGGCATCCAAGCATACAAACGCTGTACTGGCGTACGTGTTTGAATTTGCCAAGCTACTCGGTTAAATAAATCCGCACGCATTGGAATATGACGATTTGGGAAATACACCATATCAGCAGAACCATTTGCATCAGGATCAGAAAATGCTTGTAAATAAACAGTCTTGACCCCCATTGCATTAATACGATCTAACAGATTACCTAAATTGCGTTCCTGTTGTTGTGGGTCTGGATCATAGATGTAATCTAAATCCACATGCATGATCTTTTGCGGACGATTATTATCATTCAAATTCAGTTCGCGGTTCTTAATTTCTTGTGCCAAGGCATTGGTTGACATATTTCCTTGAATTAAAATACGCCCCATATTTTGGATCGATTGTTTGGCATGATCAGCGCCATCATCCAAAGTAATGGTAATCGGCATACCCAATTGTTTAGAAATTTGAACCAATTGCATATTGTAGCGACCATAAGGCCAAACCATAACACGTGGTGAACGTAAACCATGTGCCTGCAATAATTCATTATTTTTCTTTAAATCTTGATAAACACGTGCTTGATAATTTGCATCACTTTCATAGGTTTTCGTATTTGAATCATAGATCCGAGTAATCGCTGCTGGTTCTGAATTACCTTGAGGGTTTGCGTTTACTCCTCGATGCAAATGATAGCTATGGCTCGCAATTTCAACAAAACCACTACTTTGCATTTCTTTGAGTTCATTCCAACTCAAAATTTTATTGCGCGTAATCTCTTCCCCACCAAAGTCTACTTTCTGATTAGCTTTTGGCTCTAACCAAGAACCGACAACTGCTAATACAACTGGAATTTTTTTCGCACGTACAATTGGATAAGCATTTTGATAAAAAGACTGATAACCATCATCTACTGTCAATAACACAGGTTTAGTGGGTAAAGTATATTTGCCCTGATGTGCTTTAATCAGTTGATCGACATTGATAAAGTGATAGCCATTATTTTGTAACCAATCGATGTGCTCGCTGAATTGTTGTGCTGTTACTGCATAACTTGGGATGAGTGCATCTTTATGGTCGGTAATTTCATGATAACCAATGACGGTTAACGTTGTCGCATCAATTTTTGAATTTTCTGCAAAAGTTGCTGTATTCGCAACTAAACCAATCATTAGACCTAAAAATGTTTTTAAGGTCGGAGACACTAAACGTGTTGTCATAGAGATATCTTCTCAATATTCGAAAATGGCTGAGCGCGAATCATGCATGAATCATCTTACAATTTGTGGACAAATAAGATTTTTAGCGAGTCAGCTGGGAGCAAGGATTGTATTTATAATTTTAAAAACTGAAAATAATCTTAAAAAAATATTTTATAAATTTTATCGCAATATACATCAATATTTTAGCAATATGTAATTAGGTTCCTAACACGATACGTATTAAGAACCTAGTGAGCTAAAGATAAAAGCTTAATATTGAATGAGCTGAAAATTTGGATGCTCAGAAAGTTGTTGTAAATAATAACGTTCTTTTTGATAAAAATATTTATATAAGCGATTTACCCATTCACCACGACGGAATGTCTGAATCTTTTTATTCACGCCATCATATTGTAGCAAGAGGACATTCCCTTCTAATGGAGATAATAAGGTAATCTGATAGTCAGGATGTGAATGCTGATGTGAAGGACTCAGCTCTCGTATAATCTCGACCTTGTTCTCTCCATCCATCCAATAATGTTTATCAGTCAATGCTTTTTCATTGACCCAAAAACCATTTTCAGCGCCATTATAAGTATTAATCAAGAAAAAATTATGTAATTCTTTTAATAGCTCAGAAGCGGTAATATCCAAATAATCATTCATAGCTGCCTCACTCACTCAATTTTTTGGTGCTCGTTAACACAAGCATAGATTTTTTATAATTTACCTCGCCATGTTTATGAATCTGCTGATCATGGATGGCAACATTAAAAGCAATTTTTCCAAAAGGTAAATTAACATCACATTTTTTGTAAAAACTTTGATTCAAAATGCATTGCTCTTTGTTTAAAAGATATACAGAACCTTCTATAGAATCAATAATTTTAAGCAGATTGTTAAAAACAAAAGATTTAAATAAAAATATTTAAAATCAATATATTGAGATTAAATCATTTTCTTGATTTGTATTGTTTTTGTACTTTTTTTTTACAAAGCATGAATAAAGCAATCAAATCAATGCCATCATGCTTTGCATCATTGAGACTAAATCACTCGTCGCGAGTTTTAACATCAAATAATTCAATTTCAAAAATCAGATTTGAATTTGCTGGAATAATTTTTCCCATTTTGCGTTCGCCATAAGCTAAATGTGCAGGTACGATTAATTTACGCTTCCCACCAACGCGCATTCCCATGATGCCTTGATCCCAACCTTTGATTACTCGCCCTGTACCAATCACCGTCTCAAAATAATTCCCGCGATCAATTGAAGAATCGAACTGAGTACCATCTTCCAACCACCCTGTATAGTGTGTTGTGATTAAAGCACCTTTAACAGCTTCTTTACCTTCACCTACTTTTAAATCAATAATTTGTAATTCAGCGCTCATTTTTTTTACTCCCAACCTAATTTATTGCAATTGTAACCATTGAATATCGACTTGACCGTTATCGCTTAACAAAGTCCATTCTCCATCCATAATATTAAGCTGTAATTGCATCGTGCGCTCACATAAGCCTTCAAGTGCCTGTGTAGTCTGAGATGCTAATTGCCAAACTTCCACATTACTCAAAGTCTTAATCTTGGTATTTTTTTGCCACCAATCAGCAGCTTGTGAGCCATAGGTAATCACAACCACTTTTTTACAACGAGCACTGGCTTTTTTCACTTTATCTTCAGATGGACAACCGACTTCAATCCAGTTTTCTAAAAGCCCTGTTAAATCTTTTTGCCATAACGCAGGCTCATCCGTTTCAAACAAATCTTTGGTGAATTCTAATCGCTCATCGGCATAACGGGCGTAAGCAAGAATACGAACCATCAAACGTTCAATAGTCTCTGACGGATGTAAGGCAAGTGTTAGCTGATAATCTGCATAGATATGCTGATCCATATTGGCAATATTCAGATCTGCCTTATATATTGTTGCTTTTAGCGCCATAAAAAATACTCTTAAATACGGTGTACTCAAATTTGGCGCTAAGCATACTCTATTTTATTACAGAAAATATCGGCTTTAATCATTTTGAGCATCAGTTAGATCAAGACGACAATTTAATAATTGTGTTTCAAACCCCAACCAATCTTGTTCGGATTGGCAAATAATTTCAATTCGATTATCGATACTCTCTTCGGCAGACTTATAGTTAAATTGTTGAGGATTAAAGTTAAAACTTTTCCAACCTTGATCCGTATTAAATATGCCTTTGATACGGACCCAATTTTGTTGCGTACACAACAAATCTAACAGTTCAAAAAATTTAAATTGCCAGCGTTTAGGCAATTTCCAACCTGCAACGGTATAACCTTGGGCCGTTTCTACATAATGATATGGAAGTTGTTTTATTTCTAACGGAGGCTCAATAGCCTGTGTTTGTTGTAACTTGAGTAAAGGTTGAATCTTACGTTGTACAGGTTGTTGCATAATATCAACCTGAGACAATTCAATTTTGCCACACTCAACTTCAATCCAATGCTGGACATAAGTGTCATATTCTTGTTTTAAAGCCGCATAGGCTTGATGATCTGCTACTGACATACAATCAATATGCGAGAGGACTACGATTTGGGCAGATTTCAGTTGATCGGTATATAAGTTCTGTTTCACCCAATCTTCATCATGTAGACGACTCCCATCCACAACAATCACCAAAGCACGCATTGCTAAACTACTTTGCCAATGTGGCTCGGTCAGTTGTTCCAATAATTGTGCAGGATGACCTAAACCCGTTGGTTCGATAAATAAACGATCAGGTTTACTTTCACTGAGTAAGCGAGCCAGTGCAATTTGCATAGGAAGTTGACTGCTACAACACAAGCATCCACCAAGTAGTTCTTTGACAGCATAGCCTTGTTGTTGAGTAATCAGTTGTTGATCAACACCTATTTGCCCAAACTCATTCATTAGAACAGCCCAAACTTCGTTTTCAGGCTTTTGAGTTAATAAATGCTGCAATAGCGTTGTTTTACCTGCACCTAAAAAACCAGAAATAATGTGAGTAGGAACAATTTTGGGAGCAATAAACTTCACGATTTACTCGCATTAAAAATTTATTTCATTCTAAAGAGAAAAATATGCGAAATAAAATAAAGAATGAAATTTATGAAACAATTCAATTAAAAATAAAAATAGAGTGAATTAAATCACGAAATTAATCTAAAAATACTATTTAAAACTAATATATAAATGTTTTATTCAATTATTAAACTATTTGCAAAAGAAAGCTCTTGTTTAAAACACGTAAAATCTCAGATTATTTTTTAATCAAAAATTCATATTTATATACATTTTATTGATAGGTTCAGGCATATAATTTTACAAGCGCATCACAAAACTACGTTTTATGATGCTCTATTGTTAAGTTTGCCGTAAAAGATTGTTAAGAATATTGCTGTAAAAAACTTAGGCGCTTAGCATAAACCTCATGCAGAAATTCAAGATTTGTTCTCACTCATCTCTCGAATTGAAGCTGTAATTTTTTAATTAAGTTTAAATATGGATGCCAAACATGAAACTCATTAAGACTTTAATTGCGACAACATTTGCTTTAACAGCGGCAACAACATTTGCAGCTTCGGCTCATGACAAATCACATAGCACCAAAACCACCGAAGAGAAAGTCGTTGTATCAAATCAAGAGCAACCTGAAACTCTAAATCCAGCTACGACAGACACCACAGCAAGTGATGCAGCAACATCGGCTGCCCCGACGGCTAGTAAATAATTTGATCTTCAGGTTCCTCCAGACCCTTTAGAACAACATTTGTAATGATTTGACTCATCTTTACAAATAAAAAAGATCGAACCATGCTGCGGTTCGATCTTTTTTTAGATCACTAGGAATGTGATGAATAAATCAACACTGGCTAGTTTTTTTGAAAATACTGCAAGAAGGTTGCTGTACTTCTTGTAAACGTAGGTCCTTACGCTGTTCTGCAGCTTCGAAACGACAACGCTTCCAATCCGTATCTAATTTTAATGTCGGAACAACTTTAGGTTTACGCTCCTCATCCACAGCAACCATGGTGAAATAGCAGGTATTGGTATGTCTGATTGTACGCTTTTGAATATTCTGTGCTTCTACACGAATACCGACTTCCATAGAAGTACGTCCTACATGATTAACACTCGCTAAAAATGTGACTAATTCACCAACGTAAATTGGCTCTTTAAAATTAACTTTATCAACAGACAATGTCACAACATAACTGCCTGAATAACGGCTTGCACAAGCATAAGCAACTTGGTCAAGCAGTTTTAAAATTGCTCCACCATGAACATTACCTGAAAAGTTTGCCATATCAGGTGTCATTAAAACTGACATTGTAAGCTCTGACTGATCATCAGGTGCTTGGTTCAATTGATCTAATGGATACATAGGAGAACTCATAGGAGAATACAACATGTGTATTATCGTTCATTCCTCAACGTAAAAATACGTATAAATGTATAAAACATCATCAACTATTTTTATGATAGATCGAAACATTATTTCAGTAGGATTACATATAGACCCTTTTTATTAGATTTTATCTAAAATTAACAATGTGTTATTAACTAGATAAATACTCATCATATAAAATTTTATATCTAATAATTTAATTTAAATTTGTAGATTGAATGAGTCCCATCACGCCATTAACAATCATATCGACAGCAATTGTACCGATCAGTAAGGCAGATAAACGCCCCATAATGTCAAAGTAACGATCAATATACTTCGCATGCTTGTAGCGTAAATGATCGTGTCCGTATTTCATCGCGATAAGAATACTGCAAGTTAACGCCAATGTGAGGGCAATCACAGCAATTGCTCCTCCAAATGGAACACTCACGCCTGTGACAACCGCAGCACTAATTGTTCCTGGTCCGATCATAAAAGGCATAGCAATCGTACCTGCTAAATGCTCAGGAGCACCACGCATTTCACCGATTGTTTCTGCACCCTGAAACACATAACGATAACCAATGACAAGAAAAATTAGTCCACCAAATATTTGGAAAGATTCAAATCTTACATTTAGGTAGCGACTAAAAATATTCTCGCCCCCCCATGCAAATAATGCAAAAACAGCAAAAGCAATTAAGCTCCCTTGAATCAATGCTTTATTAAATACTTTTACATCGGTATTCCGAATCATCCCGACCATGTAGACACTCATCAGGAACGGATTCAGTAATGAAAAAAACAATGCAAATGCATGGATATAGGGTGAAAACATAAAACTCCCGTTATTACGATTAATACCTAAACTTCGTTCTAGTTAAAGTAAATGAGAATAGAATTTCAAAACGATTCTAACTGATTAATCAAACAAAGAATGCATATGCTGCGATTCAACACTTAAAAAACAGTATCATCGCTTGAATCCACGTATCTTAAATTAGTTAATTTAAAAAAAACTCATAAGTGATACAGGCAAAAAGTGCGATCAAATAAACAGCGAAAAACTGATAAATAGTTTTTTATGAACCTTAAAATCCTAAAAACTAACCAGTTTGAATATGTTCGCATATTCATATTTCTTTAAATTTGTAGCGCTGTATATAACTAGTATTGAAAATGTAAAAAGGCGATAAAAATATTTATCGCCTTCTATTTCATAAAAAATACATTAAAAGTGAAAAGACATTCTTTTAAGGTTCATCACCTAAACCAAAACCGCCGAAAGTAGGACTTTCAGTATCACCTTCACCCAAATCAAAACCGCCAAAAATAGGAGGCTGATCTGTAGGATTGGTAGACGAATTATTATTCGATCCAGAATTATTATTTCCTGTCCCCCCTGTACTTGATGTTGGAGGAGCACCATCTTTAGTTGAAGGATATTGGTCGATTAAAAGAATTGTACTTAATGGAGCGCACTGTGTTCGCTTACTCTCATTTTCATCATCGTAACTAGATGCATATAACTCTTTTGAGTACTGTGTATGATAGCTTGCAGTCCAGTTTTGTAAAATATTAGGTAAATTAAAAGAATAATAATATGTTCGAGACTCATTCGGTTGATAGGTATTCACCGTTTCATCATTTAAACAATAATCTGTTTGAGCTTTCTTCGATGTTTTTGTTCCTGTTAACTGAAAAGCAGCATCACAACTATTAATATATTCATACATTGGCGCTGATGTATTATTTTTAACAACTACTTTTAATTTATATCTCACCTTTAAACCATTATGGATACTTAGGAGATCCATTCTATCGCCCATCACCATTGGAGAAAATGGTGCATAGTGACTCACAAATTGAATTGTACGCTCAATACCATCACAATTTTGCGTAACAGGATTAGGATATGCAACTGCATATTCTGCATCATCCTCCATTCGATCAGGGTTAATATCTGGCTGAGGTTTGGGAACTGGACTTTCAGTTCCAACAGATAAACCACCTGTGCCTGTGCCACCTAAACTAACACCAACACTAAAATTACCATTCTCATCTGTACAGCCTGTAAAAAGTAACGTCCCCATTAACATCAAGCAAAGCTTGGAATGTATATCTGCCATTCATATTGCCCCAATCAGCCTTATTATCGATATTTTTCACAGATGATGTCTTATCACCTGTTTTATAGATTTCAAAATATTTTAACAGATACTTAAACCAACTAAATTGCTCAGATATAACAATCTATCAATCAAATAAGCTGATTTAATCGAAAAATAAAAAAAGGTTACTTCCATGCTGAATAAAAGTAACCCAAGAGGAGCAAAAAAAAGAGAATTTGAAATTAAAATTAGCCAATCCACAACACTCAAATTCTCTTTATTTTTGAATCTTCATTTAGACTATGTAGCTCTAGAATGAATAACTTAAACCAATCCGTCCTCCCACTTCATTTCCACCTGCAAAGCCTACAGCACCACTCAAAGAAACTCGATTCGCAATAAAAGAGGTCACAACACCCACTGAACCTGCTGTTTCTCCTTCGTAATGACCAACACCTGCAAATAAAGCAATTTGACCAGAACGGATATTGGGTACAGCTTGTTGTGCAGCTAATGCAATTGCTACACCACGGTAGGCACTTTTCTCAATATCATCTAAACGACGGCTTGCTTGATCGATACGACCATCTAAACGATTCACTTCACTAGTGCGAGTTGCTGCTTCTACATCAATACGATGATTTAATGCAAGGTCAGCATCTGCACGCGCTGCTGCTTCAGCCGCATCACCAGCGATACGCGCTTGCGCTTCAGCATTAACTGCACTAATACGAGCCGCTTTTTCTGCATCATCACCTGCTATACGTGCTGCTTTCTCTGCTTCATCGCCTGCTAAACGCGCTGCTTTTTCAGTTTCATCTGCTGCTGCACGTAATTGAGCTTCATTATCGATGGCTGCTGTACGAGCAACAATTTGGGCTGCATCAGCATTCGCACGCTTTTGTGCTTCATCATTCAGTGATGACTGTAATGCAGTATCTCCTGCTGCACGTGCTGTAGCCTCTGCAGCAATTGCATTTATTGCACCCGTATCAGCCGCAATACGCTGCTCTTTCTCTGTTGTCAATAAACCATCAGCAATAGTAATCAATTCAGCGCCAGAAGTTAGACCTGCAATCGCATCATTCAACTGAGACATGTTAATGGCATCTTTATCATCCACACCATCCGTCACCTGAGTAATACGGCGAATTGCCCCTCCTAAAGCACCACCAACACTGACCGTATTTTCACTACTTGCTCCTTGACCCTGTGTGTCAGAGCCATAGCCTATCGCAACAGAGTTTTTATCATCAGCAATAGATGTCCCAGGAATGCCTGCTGCACCAGCACCACCAGAACCAAGCTGAATTGAATCTTCAGTTGTCGCTGTCGCATGACTACCTATCACAATAGAATTTAAGCCTGATCCAGAGGATTGGGCACCGATACGTAGTGCATTTTCACCAGCTGTTTCTGCATTATAGCCTAGAGTCGTTGCATTTTTAGCATTTGCATAAGTCTGACTTCCGATCGCGGTAGCAGCATCATTACCAGTCCAAGCCCAATCACCGAATGAAGTTGCTTGATTTCCGGCAACCTGATTGTGCCCACCTACTGAAGTCGCATTTTCACCATAAACTTGAATACTATTACCTACGGCAATGCTGCCCAGCTTATCTGTTACAACATCCGCACCTACAGCAATACTGTTATCCCCATGAGTATTTTGAAAGTTCCAACCACCCATTGCTACAGAGTTATTGGTG
This sequence comes from Acinetobacter sp. WCHA39, assembly GCF_002165385.1. Lineage (NCBI taxonomy): Bacteria > Pseudomonadati > Pseudomonadota > Gammaproteobacteria > Moraxellales > Moraxellaceae > Acinetobacter > Acinetobacter sp. WCHA39. Next base: position 15,875 of record NZ_NHRP01000037.1, on the reverse strand, counting down.
TCATTAGTATTATTTCTGGAACCAGCCACGAAACTATTTTGGCCAGTGGCACGGTTGAAATAACCAATCGAGGTACTATTATTATCAACAACATTTCCTTGTCCGACAGCAATCGTATCCGTTCCACTGACATTGTTTCCACCAGTCCCACTTCCAGTAGGGCCTTCTACGACTTGTGCGGCAAAGGTATTGCTGGCTATCATAGCCATAGCAATCACCGATAATTGAAAAGTTTTTTTCATTACATCATCCTTCTTATTGTGACTAATTTTGACTCAGTTTTTAATATAACTAAGCCCAACTTAGTTCCCTCCGATGACATAAGCGACGCCTGCACGACCGCCAAATTTCCCACCATCTGCAACACCTACGGCACCACTTCCAGAGAAACGGTCACTAAATGATGTCACAACACCAAATGCACCAGCAGCCTCTCCTTCGTAATATCCGACTCCCCCAAATACAGCCACTTGCCCTGGCTGAATGCTTGGAATCGCTTGTTGTGTTGCTAAAGAAATCGCAATACCACGATTTGCGGTGGTTTCAACATGATCTAAACGTGTGTTTAATTGATCAACACGTCGATCTAAACGGTTAACTTCAGAGATACGAGTTGCTGTTTCAGTATCAATCCGTTTTCCTAAAGCAATATCGGCATTGTTACGTGCTGTCGCCTCAGCAGCATCTCCTGCAATACGTGCATCTTTTTCAGTATTAATTGCTGCAATACGTGCTGCTTTTTCTGCTTCATCACCAGCAATTCGTGCTGTTGCTTCAGCTTCGTCTCCCGCTATGCGTGCTGCTTGTTCTGTTGCATCGGCATTAGCACGGAGTTGAGCTTCGTTATTGATTGCAGCTGTACGTGCAGTCGCTTCATCTGCATCTGCTTTTGCTCGAAGTTGTGCTTCATTATCAATTTTTGCTTGTAAATCAGCATCACCAGCTTCACGTGCAGTTTTTTCAGCAGCTAATTTATTGGCTTGATCAGCATCACCTGCTTCACGTGCAGTTTTTTCAGCGGCGATTTTATTATTAATTGCATCAAGATCTGCTTGGCTTGGTGCTGTATCAACACTCGCAAGTGCATCTTTTAATTGTTTGACATTCACGGCATCGTTATCGCCAATACCATCAGCGACCCAAGTCATACGACGATCACCAATTGAAACCGTATTTTCCACATCATTGACTGTGCCAGCGCCGATCGCCACAGCACCTTTAGCAGTGGCTTTTGCACCATTTCCTAACGCAATCGCACCTTCTGCACTCGCCTCAGCAGTATTACCAATAGCAATCGAATTTAGACCACTCGCAGCAGCATTACTGCCTGTTGCAATCGCATTATTTGCTGTTGCTTTTGCACCAAAACCAAGGCTTGTTGCATACTCACCTTTTGCTTCTGAAGTTGAACCAATCGCAGTTGAACCCGTACCATTTACAATAACAGAGTCACCATAAGCACTTGCCTGCTCACCTGAAATTTCAATATTTCCACCGACAGCAGTTCCCCAAGTATCGTGGACCGTAATATTGTTACCTACCGCAGTATTTGCTTGCGCTTCAGTCGTATTATCACTACCTACGGCAACGCTGTAATGTCCTTTAACCGTATTATTATTTCCTACGGCTACAGCACCATTCGCTTCCACAGTATTATCTGTTCCCCCAACAAATCCTAAGCCACCGCCACTGCTATTATTATTTGTACCAATCACAGTGGTATCGCCAGCTTGGTTATTCGTTCCAACAACAGTGGTATTTGGCCCTGTTGCAGTATTTCCTGTACCAATATTGGTTTGAGCTGCATATACATTCGCAGCCAATAACGCTGTTGCTATCACTGATAATTTAAAAGTTTTTTTCATTAGGTTGTCCTTTTGCAAACTCATTAATTGTTGATAAATATTGATTTTTAAAGAATTAAAAACTCAGATCTATGGATTCTGTCGTATGAGTCATTAAAATCAATATTTAATGTGTAATCTGCACATATTTAAAAAACTAACATATAGTTTTAGTGCACGCAATAGTGCAAATTTTTTTATAAAAAAAGCTTGATTTAGATATAAACAATTAATTTTTATAGTTTAAAAGTATAAAAACTGGATAAAATTGTATGATCTGAAATAAAAAATATTTTTTAAATATGTTCAATATGTACATTATTGGAATTTAATGATAGATTTTGGGGTGTTAAAAACTTGAGCAAAACAGTCGGGAAATTACCGCGTAACAACAATTTATCTGATCTCAAAATTATTTTGATCTTCTAAATTCATCGGTAACGTAACAGTATAGGAAGTAGCAAGAAATTTTTATGCGAGCTCATTCATTAGAACTTCGAAAGAAAGTGATGGCGGCTTATCGTCAAACAAAACATAAATCTAATGTCTGTAAACAATTTAATATTGCGCGTTCCACTTTAGATGAATGGATTTCTTTAGAGAAAAATACTAAAGATCTCAAACCACTACCTGCTATTCGTAATGGAAGAAGATTCTCAATTAAGGACTTAAAAAGCTTCGAAGAATTTATTGATTCAACGCCTTACCATCAAATTAAAGATTTACTTGAACCTTTTGAACAGCATTTTGGTTATAAAATTTCTTATTCCATACTTTGGAGAGGTTTAGATAAGATAGGAAAAGTCAAAAAACAAAAAACTTAACATTTATAATATCTTATTCATTATATTGATAAACACCAAGCCGAAAACGTTTGTTGGCTTCAGGATTAGCTTCATCATTTTTACAATGATCGATCGCTGCCGAGATGATCGCTCTAGACATTAAATTCCACAGATCAACGCTCAATTGATTTAATTTTTCTACTGACTCTTGACTCAACTCATCTGCAAATATCGCTTGCTCTAAAAAATTTGTATTTTGAGTTAAATTGCTAATTCCTGCTGACAAATGATCCGAAATATTTTGAGTAAATAACTGTTTACTTTCATCAGCTTGTGGATTTGGAGTAAAACTTGAATTTTGTAAAATCACATTGTCATTTTCTTCTACAACAATACCTAAGCGTTTCAATTCTAATAAAATTGATTTAGGGTGCTTTTCTGAAGAAATCTGTTTAACTAGACTTTCAAAACTATTCTCTTCACCTTGAAAGGGAATCTGCAAAGGTAATTTTTGATTGATCCATACACCAACAACACGCGCAGGAACGCTGATCGGTAATTGTAAATTAAACTGATCTACCAGTGTATATTCACCATAAGTTTGGCAAAAACTTCTCACATCACGACGGTTTAATCCTGACAATAGGCTAATCGCTGAATCTGTTTTCTTTTGTTTAATCGATTCTAACTCTTTAATCGCTTCATTATAGAACAAAGCTTTAAGCGCTGTGGTGAACTCATTGTAGCCAATCCCAGATTTAATTAGCCAATGAATGAGCTGAGGCATAATGCTGATAACATGCTCTAATGTTGTTTCAGTATCATGAGACAACATCGTATCTTCAGCAACAACTAAAGCTGACGTGTCTTTACTCATGCAAACTCCAATATCCAACACAGCATAAATAGCTATTGAGATCAACCATGACTTCAGTCTTAATTATTTGGTATCACTCGAACGATGTAAGTATAGAATTGTAGCCTTTTTTTTGAAAAATTATGTATATTTTTACTGCGTAATAAAAACATTTTATAAATAATCAATATATTTCAAATACATAACAGACGAAAATCGAATAAATTCAGATTATATCTGTCTATAGAATCTGAACAAATGTGACTGAATCACATCAGTCACATTTCTTATATAACAAGCATATTGAGCTTAATTAACAGTTATTTTCAACATACAGTTCATTTTTCTGTTTCTACTCACAAAAATCACCCTTATCAATAACTTTTACTACACTTAAGCATAGGATTATTCTTAATCAAAACCGCCAACCAATTTGAAATGCAAAACGAGGACTCCTGTCGGTATCACTTTTAGCAGCAGATGTATTACGCCAAGCTAGAGTCGTACTATAATCCCAATATTTATAGTTTCCTGCTAAACCAATTCCTGTACTTGCTAAAGATCGACTGTTCTTTTCATTTAGATAAGCATTTTTATTTTGTTGAATATGCCCAATATCATGAAATAAAAATGTATTGATACATGGCAAAAATTGATAATAATAATTCATTGATGCTGCCCAGCCTTGATCCCCAAGACCTTCCGCCGCAGGATAAGCTCGCATTTGATGAAATGAAAATTTTTCGGCTGAATCTAAATTCTTAGAAGAGAATTGTCCATATAACTCTCCAGTAAACCAAGATGATTCACCCAAACGTTGTTGCCTAGAAAGCTTCCACTCATATTTATTAAAATTGCCTTGTGATTTTGCAGATAAGCGATCTATATTTAGTGCTGAAGGACTTTTGATATTTAAATGACCAATCGTAGTCATAAATTCTAGCTGATTAATCCCACCTCTTGAATTTCCTATGCCCCATTCATCTAAGCGCGAGAAGTTGAGCGCAATACGACTTGCACCTATCTTTTTTAGGGTTTCTGTATCTGTTGCCGCGATCTCATCAAAGAGCTTCCTTTCTTCAAAGGATAATTTCAAATTAAGATTCTTTTTCTGACTTCGAATCGCTGGATAAATAAAATTTAAATTATAATTTTCAGATATCCCTTTTGCTTCAAGTAATTCGAACGATTCACCTAATTTGTATTCAGTTCTGCTATAACCTCCTCCAAGGATTAAGCCATTTCCAGTGATTGGGAATTGTGCATTTATGCTTCCTGAAACCAAATTCTGATCACTACTGAGTAGTTGAGCAGAAATTTTTTCTCCATATCCCATAAAACTATTACTTTCTAAATATCCTGAAAAACGATATCGTCCCGTGTAGCTACTTCCCCCATTATCAATTCCAACTCTACCTGATATAGCTTTCTGACCAAGAATATCTAGTACCAAATCTGTTTGTCCTATCTGTTGTCCAGCTTGTAAATTTGCTTGAATTTGCCCAACACCAGATACATCTGAAATCAGTAATAAAGTTTTATTCGCCTGTTGTTGCTGTAATGCTTGATTGACTGGAATTTGATTTGTATAACGATAGATAATTTTATCTTGGATGCTTGATTGGTTATTTAAAATAACTTTACCTAATTGCCCCTCTAATACTCTGATAATTAATACGCCATTTTCTAATTTTTGTTTTGGTAGATATGCTTTTGCCAAGAAATAGCCTTGTTTTTTATAGAACTGAGTGATCTCATCAGTTGTAATTTGTAAGTCAGCAAGAATATTATTTTTATTTTCTAAATGACGAACTAAATCATATAGAAGTTCAGTCTTAATTTGATGATTCCCTTCAATTTTAACCTTACTCACCCAAATTGGAGTTTGATCTCGACTATAATTTTGTTGTATAGCATCAACATCAAAATACTGCTGATCAGTTTTTGCATCCTTTGGGAATGATTCTGGGCTGAGTTGCTTGGTAATTGTTCCACTATCAGGAACAACAACTTCAGCATGAACAAAAGACGAAATCCCTAAAAGAATACAAACATTTGGGATAAAAAAGAGCGTTTTTAGATAACCCTTTCCTAGTATTTTATAGAAGTAAAATTCCATTTTTCTCTAAATTTATTAAAAGCTCATATGAAAGACAAGAAGCTTTGCTTCTTGTCTGAAAAATATAAAATCTATTAAATGTTAATGATTATAGCGTAGCCACGGCGTCGTGTTATTTTCATCAATCACCCAAACTGATGTTGAGTTTGCATCTGATACATTCGCAATATCCCAATTTGCAAATGTCATCATTTGTTGAAGTTCAGCAGTCGTTTTTCCAACTCCACCCGCACTAGTGAGTTGACCTGAGGTTTCTGTATTCCAGTAGCTATTGATAATCTGTGAATATTGACCTTGACTACCAACCAATCCCCCAACATAGCTACTTCCTAAACCACCACTAGAAACAGAACCCGTTGAGTAACTATTATATATCGTTGCGTTATTATGCCCCACTAAACCTGCAGAATCACCACGATCTGAATACACATACCGGTAGCATAACTATTTGCTATCGCAGCATTTGAAGTATTACTTTGATATGAAGCAGCAACGAGCCCACCTGCATTTTGTAAAGCGTATACATCGCCTGTAGCATAACTATTTTGGATAGTCGTTGATTGATTTCTCGTTGATCTAGAGGTTCCAACTAAGCCACCTACTGAAGAAACTTTAATGCCCCCCACATTTCCAGAAGCAAAACTGTTAGTGATATTCCCGACATTCGCTCCAACCAAACCACCAAATACCTGCCCACCTAAAGTTGGATTCACTGCCTGTATATTTCCAGAAGCACTACTGCCGAGAATATCACCAACATTTGAGCCAACCAAGCCCCCAACAATAAAAGTTCCTTCCACTATACCTGATGATGAACTATTAAAAATAACTGAGCCATTTATTTTATTGTCAAGTTGATCAATCGTTCCATTAGCTCCAATCAGTCCACCAACAGATGCTGCACCTTTAACTTGCGCAGATGAGTGAACATTTTTAATAATGCCACCTAGTTGTACCCCAGATAATGCACCAACCATTATTGTTCCTGAGATACTTCCTCCATCTAAATTTATATCTCTAATTGTATTAGATGCTGCACCAAATAATCCTACACCTGAAAGTGTTTGATTTTCTATCGACTCTATTGCAATAGGTTGATTAATTGAAATATTTTTAATCGAATGGCCTAAGCCATGAAATTGACCTTGGAAAATATTACCCGTTACAGTTGTACCATCATTTGTCATATGGGCTTCTCCAATTGGAGTAAATCCTAACCCACCATTCCAGTTCACCGTATCCGAGGCATCAATATCACTACCTAATACATAATTCCCTATAAGATTATTATTTATCCCTTGTAAAGTATTTATGTTTGCATCACCTTCTTCACCTAAATTATTGATCACAATATAGGAAGTGCCATTAATTAAAAGCGTTGGTGAAGAACCACTGATATTAATTTTAGCACCATTATTTAAGTTGTAATCAGCACCTACACCATAGTTCATAGCGAGTTTGGCTTTATCACCACTTAAGTCCAAATCACTATTAAAGTTAATATCTTTACTTGCGGTCAGTGTCAGTGCAGTATTGGCATTCCAACTGGTAATATCATTGACATTAATATTTCCTTGACCCTCTGCTGTACCAATTGCGTTCAAAGTGACATTACCTTTGTTTAAGGCATCACCTAATGTGCTACCAATCACAGTCCCACCATAGAAATCGACATCTATATTTTTGGCTTTTAACTCCCAACCGCTCGTGGTCGGCGGTAAGCTTGTTGTTGTATTACGCTGTGTCGTGATACTGGTGCCTAAATTAATATGTACCTCTGCAGCAGAAGTTTTAATTTGCCCACCATTACCACCATTAGGTGCTGAAGCATCTAGCGTACCGCCGACATTCAGTTTACCACTGGTTAAATCACTACCTAGCTCAATCACACCACGAACATTATTCACTGTTTGGGCTTGAATAATACCAACACTATTGACCACTGCATTGCTTAATTCATCAATACCTTTTGCCGTCAGTACAACTTTACCACCATCCGCCTGAATCATTCCGCCTGAGTTAATAAGAGCTTGCGCCTTACCTTGATTAATGGTGTAACCCAACAAACTACCATTATTTAAATTTAGGGTAATATCACCGCCTGCTACCAATAATACATTGCCTTGCGGTGCTTTGATCGTGCCTGTTTGTTTTACTGTCGGGGCAATCAGAGCCACTGTACCACCTGTAGGCACGGTAATTTTTCCTCGGTTCTCAACAACTTTGTTGTTACTCGTATTGCTAAAATTAAATAGGTTGTTATTAAAATCACTGTTGCTTAGATTTAAGGTGGATGCTACTAAACCCGCTGTATTGACCTGTGAAGTACTCCCAAATAGCACGCCATTTGGGTTGATAATAAATACCTGTCCATTGGCATTTAATTGACCATTTAGAGTTGAAGCACTGGTACCCGTAACTCGGTTTAAAGTAATCGAGCTACTATTGGGCTGCACAAAATTCACAATTTCATTGCTATTAGTCGAAAAGCTACTCCAATCAATCGCAGCTTTTGATGTTGACTGGTTAATAGTTGTGGTCGTTCCTGCAGTTGAAATACTCGCTGTGCCTGAACTCACCACCCCACCTGTTGGTCCTGCAAATGCAATACTTGCACTCAAAACATTCACAGCAAAAAACGCTGCTAATTTTGTAGTAAAGCCTAGGGTAATTTTGGATTCTTTTTTTGTTGCAGTTTGCTCTGCGGCAATGCCCCCTTTTGCGATTTCACTCACAACTTGCCAGCAAAGATGTGTAGAATTCCATACTAATCGATAAATTTTATTCATGAATTTTCCTATTGATTTTTAATATTTTTTTCAACTTTTTGTTGAGTGTTTTTTTTACCATATTTTTTATTTTTCTTAATTAATTTTCAGACAAGTAACTATGATAATAGAAACTATTTTAATTATTCCAAGATCGATTTTATAAACTCAAAAATAAAAAAAATAGCTTTTTGAAATTCTATTTAAGTCTTTAAGGTCCGAGCTTCAGCAATATTATGCTGCTCGACCAAAGTTCGAAGGGTATATTCATGGTTGCTTTTCTGATCGCAGGCAAATGCACATTTTTCATCTAGCGGCAAAGCACTACCACCTAATAATGGACAACTAGCAAATAGCTCCGCTACCCAATCGACAAAGACTCTTACTTTTTGTGATAAATGGCGACTCTGTAAATAAACTGCTGAAATTGGCATTGGTGCAGGTGTCCATTTTGGCAATACTTCTTTTAACGTTCCTGCCTCAAAATGATTGGTCAGCATATAACGTGGACCTTGAATCAAACCAAATCCTTGCAGCGCCAAATCGATATAAGCATCGCCATCATTGACGGAAACCTGTCCATTGACACTAACACTTTGGATTAAGTCATCGACCACAAAATCCCAGTCAAAGTTGCGCCCTGTACGGCTGGAAAAGAAATGAATGGCTTGATGATTTTTTTGTAAATCTTCAAGTGTCTTCGGTTCACCATATTTTTCTAAATAACATGCTGATGCTGCCGTAGCACACTGGAACGTACCAATACGGCGGGCAATCAAGCTCGAGTCCTGTAGCTCTCCCACCCGAATTGCGCAATCCACCGCCTCACCGACCAAGTCCACAGGACGATCATTCATGCCTATGACCAGATCAATATCGGGATAGCGGTTATGAAATTCTCTTAATCGTGGAATTAGAATCAAACGACCAATCGAGACAGGCACATCAATACGTAACCGTCCGCGCGGTCCTCGTTCCTCATCATGGAAGGATGCCTCTATATCTTCAACATCGGCCAGAATTCTTAGTGTTCGGTCATAATACACAGCACCATCTGGTGTTAGGCTAAGCTTACGCGTGGTGCGATTCAGTAAGCGAACTTGTAAATGTTTTTCTAAAGCCTGAATCGTGGTCGTGACCGATGCACGTGGTAGTCCAAGGCTATCTGCAGCCAGACTAAAGCTGTTGGTTTCAACCACTTTATTGAAGACTTTCATTGCATGAAATAGATCCACACGCCCACTCCTCATTGCTGCATTTTTTCAGTTTCACACAACAATTATTATAAAAATACGAATAGTGTTATCAAATTTAGTATATTTATTCGTAATTGACAAACTTTTATGCTCCTTTCATTCCATAAACCTGTTTCTCCCATACAGACCAAAATAAAAAGTCTGAAAACAGGGATTCAAATAACCAGGAGCATCCCATGTCACTTTCTCGCAAACAGCTAATGCTGTCTGCCGTCATTCTTGCCATTTTCACAACAGGTGGCAGTTTTATTCTCTTCCAAGAAAATGCAGATGCGAAAGCCACCCCCACAGCAAGTGCAGCACCTGCTGTAACCGTTGATGTCGCTAGTGTTATCAGTCAGACCATCACCGACTGGCAAGAATATTCAGGGCGGCTTGAAGCCATTGATCAAGTCGATGTTCGACCCCAAGTTTCCGGGAAACTCATTGCCGTGCATTTTAAAGATGGTAGCTTGGTCAACAAAGGTGAGCTGCTCTTCACCATTGACCCTCGCCCTTTTGAAGCAGAGCTGAATCGAGCCAAAGCGCAACTGGCTTCTGCGGAAGCACAAGTGACTTACTCTTCAGCTAACTTAGGCCGCAACCAGCGTTTAATCCAAAGTAACGCAATTGCTCATCAAGAACTCGACCAAGCGGAAAATGAAGCCCGCTCAGCCAATGCCAACTTACAAGCAGCCAAAGCCGCAGTGGAAACCGCCCGTTTAAATCTGGAATATACCCGTATTACTGCCCCTGTCAGTGGACGTATTTCCCGTGCCGAAGTCACGGTAGGTAACGTGGTTTCAGCAGGCAATGGTGCCCAAGTTCTCACCAATTTGGTTTCGGTGTCGCGTCTGTATGCTTCTTTCGATGTCGATGAACAGACTTATCTAAAATACATCAGCAATCAACGCAATTCAGCCCAAGTTCCTGTCTATTTAGGTCTCGCCAATGAGTCTGGTTTTAGCCGTGAAGGTTATATCAGTTCCATCGACAATAATCTAAATACTACCTCAGGTACCATTCGGGTTCGTGCCACTTTCGATAATCCCAAAGGGGTGATGCTCCCTGGACTGTATGCCCGCATTCGTCTGGGCGGTGGACAACCTCGTGCAGCGATTCTGATTAGCCCGACTGCGATTGGTGTCGATCAGGACAAACGTTTTGTGGTTGTGGTCGATGCGAAAAACCAAACTGCATATCGTGAAGTTAAATTGGGTGCACAACAAGATGGTCTACAGATCATCAATAGTGGTCTGCAAGTCGGTGATCGAATCGTGGTGAATGGTTTACAACGTATCCGTCCGGGTGATCCTGTGAGTCCACATCTGGTCTCCATGCCGAATCCTCAAATCATCACAGATAACACAGCACAACAACCTCAGCCTACAGAAAAAACCCCAACTTCGGCAAAAGGTTAATCCGCATGAATATTTCTAAATTCTTTATTGATCGTCCGATCTTTGCTGGGGTGCTGTCCGTCCTGATTCTACTGGCGGGCTTACTCTCCCTTTTCCAACTGCCTATTTCTGAATATCCAGAAGTGGTGCCACCCTCTGTGGTGGTACGTGCCCAATATCCGGGTGCCAATCCTAAAGTGATTGCTGAAACGGTTGCTTCTCCGTTGGAGGAATCCATCAACGGTGTAGAGAACATGCTGTATATGCAGTCTCAAGCCAACAGCGATGGCAACCTAACCATTACCGTCAATTTCAAACTCGGCATTGATCCCGATAAAGCCCAACAACTGGTCCAGAATCGGGTTTCTCAAGCCCTGCCACGTTTGCCTGAAGATGTACAACGTCTCGGTGTGACCACACTAAAAAGTTCACCGACCTTGACTATGGTGGTGCATCTCACCTCACCCGATAATCGCTATGACATGACCTACTTGCGTAACTATGCCGTGCTCAATGTCAAAGATCGTCTGGCACGTCTGCAAGGTGTGGGTGAAGTCGGTCTATTTGGTTCAGGCGATTACGCCATGCGCGTGTGGTTAGACCCACAAAAAGTGGCTCAGCGCAATCTCACCGCCACCGAAATCGTCAATGCGATTCGTGAACAGAATATTCAGGTTGCCGCAGGAACGATTGGTGCAGCGCCCAATAATTCACCTTTACAGCTCTCGGTGAATGCGCAAGGTCGTTTAAGTACCGAACAGGAATTTGCCGATATTATTTTAAAAACGGCAGCAGATGGTGCGGTAACGCGCTTGGGTGATGTTGCCCGTGTTGAACTGGCCGCTTCACAATATGGCTTACGTTCATTACTGGACAATAAACAGGCGGTGGCGATTCCAATTTTCCAAGCACCGGGTGCAAATGCCTTACAGGTCTCGGACCAAGTGCGTAGCACCATGGCGGAACTGTCCAAAGATTTTCCTGCCTCGATTAAATACGATATCGTTTACGACCCAACCCAATTCGTGCGTTCAAGTATCAAAGCGGTGATTCATACTCTGCTTGAAGCGATTGCACTGGTGGTTGTGGTGGTGATCCTGTTCTTACAAACATGGCGTGCCTCAATCATTCCTTTACTGGCAGTGCCTGTTTCAATCATTGGTACCTTCGCCTTAATGCTGGCCTTTGGTTATTCCATTAATGCCCTGTCACTGTTCGGGATGGTGCTCGCTATCGGGATCGTGGTTGATGATGCCATTGTGGTGGTGGAGAATGTCGAACGGAATATTGAAGCAGGACTCAGTCCACGAGATGCGACTTACCGTGCCATGCGTGAAGTCAGTGGACCGATTATAGCCATCGCATTGACCTTGGTTGCCGTGTTCGTCCCGCTGGCCTTTATGACAGGATTAACGGGGCAATTCTATAAACAATTTGCCATGACCATTGCCATCTCAACCGTGATTTCGGCCTTCAACTCACTCACCCTGTCACCTGCTTTGGCAGCCATGTTGCTGAAAGGTCATGATACCAAACCTGACTTCCTTACCCGCGTGATGAACCGTGTCTTCGGACGCTTCTTTGCCCTGTTTAACCGCGTATTCTCACGCGCATCGGATCAATATGGTCGTGGCGTCAGTCGGGTGATTTCACATAAAACCTCAGCGATGGGTGTCTATGCAGTACTACTCGGTCTGACCATTGGGATTTCTTATATCGTTCCGGGTGGCTTTGTCCCTGCACAAGATAAGCAATACCTGATCAGCTTTGCCCAATTGCCGAATGGTGCCTCACTAGATCGAACCGAAACCGTGATTCGTAAAATGAGTGATGCGGCACTGAAACAACCCGGCGTAGAAAGTGCAGTGGCCTTCCCTGGTTTATCGATTAATGGCTTTACTAACAGCTCCAGCGCAGGGATTGTGTTTGTGACCTTAAAACCATTTGCTGAACGTAAAGCAGCCGATCTTTCAGCCAATGCTATTGCTGGTGCTTTGAATCAGAAATACGCCGCGATTCAAGATGCGTATATTGCAGTATTCCCGCCACCACCCGTGATGGGTCTCGGCACAATGGGCGGCTTTAAACTCCAACTCGAAGATCGCGGTGCTTTAGGTTATGCCGATTTAAATAACGCAGCCCAATCCTTTATGAAGGCGGCACAATCTGCACCCGAATTGGGGCCAATGTTCTCCAGTTATCAAATCAATGTACCGCAATTGAATGTTGATTTGGATCGGGTCAAAGCCAAGCAACAAGGTGTTGCCGTGACCGATGTATTTAATACCATGCAGATTTACCTCGGTTCACAATATGTGAATGACTTTAACCGCTTTGGTCGCGTCTATCAGGTACGTGCCCAAGCTGATGCACCGTTCCGTGCCAATCCCGAAGATATTTTACAGCTTAAAACCCGTAACAATGCTGGGCAAATGGTGCCGCTGTCTTCTCTGGTCAATGTCACTCAAACCTATGGCCCAGAAATGGTAGTGCGTTATAACGGCTATACCGCAGCTGATATTAATGGTGGACCTGCACCGGGTTATTCATCGAGCCAAGCCGAAGCTGCAGTTGAGCGAATTGCCGCTGAAACCTTGCCGCGTGGGGTGAAGTTCGAATGGACCGACTTGACCTATCAAAAGATCTTGGCAGGTAATGCTGGGTTGTGGGTATTCCCGATCAGTGTGTTATTGGTGTTCTTGGTTTTGGCTGCGCAATATGAAAGCCTGACCTTGCCATTAGCCGTGATTCTGATTGTCCCAATGGGTATTTTAGCTGCACTGACTGGCGTTTGGCTCACAGGCGGTGATAACAACATCTTTACCCAAATCGGCTTGATGGTACTGGTCGGGCTGGCCTGTAAGAATGCCATCTTGATCGTGGAATTTGCCCGAGAATTGGAAATGCAAGGCGCGACCGCATTTAATGCTGCGGTTGAAGCCAGCCGATTACGTTTACGTCCGATCTTAATGACTTCAATCGCCTTCATTATGGGTGTGGTTCCACTGGTCACATCAACAGGTGCAGGTGCTGAAATGCGTCATGCCATGGGTGTTGCGGTGTTCTTTGGTATGATCGGAGTGACCTTCTTTGGTTTGTTCCTGACCCCTGCCTTCTATGTATTGATTCGTACCCTGAACAGCAAACATAAACTGCATTCGGCAGCTGTGCATGAAGCACCACTGCACAGTTCACACGATCATTAAGGAGCAGGATATGACAGGATTTAAATCCCACTGGATACTCTCCTCACTCATGGGAAGCCTGCTGCTTGCAGGCTGCTCATTGGCACCTGAATATCAGCCTGCCAAAGTAGTTGTTCCGCTACAATTTAAGGAAGCGGATGCCAAACTGGATGATCCCAACTGGACCGTCGCGCAACCTGCCGATGCACAGTCTCGCGGTGAATGGTGGACGATTTTTAATGATCCCCAATTGAATGATCTGGAACAGCAGGCCATTGCGGGTAACCAGAATTTAAAGGCAGCCGCGGCCAATATTCAGGCCTCACGCGCTTTAAGGTCTGCTGCGCAAGCTGAACGTTTACCCAGTATTGGGGCAGGTTTTGGGCCAACCCGTCAGAAGCCCTCACCCGCTTCTTTAGGACTTGATTCGGATGCATCCACATCTGCACGTACCTTATGGCGGGCACAAGCCAATGTCTCTTATGAACTGGACCTATTTGGACGGATTGCTAGCAGTGTCAATGCAGCAACCGCAGATGTGCAGCAACAGGAAGCCTTGTATCATTCTGCACTGTTAGCACTGCAAGCAGATGTGGCGCAGGCGTACTTTCTGATTCGCCAATTCGATGCTGAGCAAGCCATCTATGCGCAAAACATCAAGTTACTGACTGAGAATCAAAATTTGATTCAAGCACGTTATCGCAATGGTCTCGTCAGTGATCTGGATGTTTCTCGTGCGCAAACGGAACTCTCTACCACGCAAAGCACTGCACTCAGCATTACACGGAATCGAGCCAGTACCGAACATGCATTGGCAGTATTACTTGGGAAAGCGCCTGCCGAATTTAGCTTAGCGATTCACCCCTTGTCTGCTACTGCGATTCGCCTGCCTGCGTGTTTGCCTTCGAGCTTGCTTGAACGCCGTCCCGATATCGCTGCTGCTGAACGGGCTATGGCCGCCGATAATGCACGCATTGGTATTGCCCATGCTGCCTTTTTTCCCAAACTGGATCTCACTGGTGCGCTAGGTTATGAATCAGCAAGTTTAGGAGATTTGGGTAAATGGTCGAGTCGAACTTTTTTACTCGGCCCTGTCGCGGGCACAATTTTGTCTTTACCGTTATTTGATGGCGGACAACGTAAAGCAGGAGTTGCCCAGGCACGTGCAGGCTATGAACAAAGTGTAGCCAATTATCGGCAGACCGTGCTGAATGCTTTCCGTGAAGTTGAAAATGGTTTGTCTGATCAGCGTATTCTAGATCAACAAATACAGGCACACGTACAAGCACTTGCGTCATCCCGACATGCCAATCAGCTTTCACATTTGCATTATCGTGAAGGCAGTATCAGCTATCTGGATGTGATTGATTCGGACTGGAATCTTGCAGCAAGAGCAACTCGCTGCACAGCTTCATGGCAGTCGAATGATTGCTAGCGTAGATCTTATTCGGGCTTTAGATGTTGGTTGGCATGAACCTAAGCTGCCGAGTCATATGCTATTGTTTTAATGAAGAGATTTAAATGTATATTGCTTCTTTGAAGTTCCAATTTAACTAAACGTTAAAAAGCCAATTCTTAAAGACATGCAATTAATTTATAATTTCAACTCTGTACACGACAAAAAAAGATAACTCATTGAAATAATGGCATAATACTTGTTTTCTGACGACGAATATGATGACA
>NZ_NHRP01000036.1:18348-28448 GCF_002165385.1 Acinetobacter sp. WCHA39 | reverse complement strand
GTCATCATATTCGTCGTCAGAAAACAAGTATTATGCCATTATTTCAATGAGTTATCTTTTTTTGTCGTGTACAGAGATAAATGTGTATGGAGTTAGTATATTGGCTGACTGGAGAGTGTGTGTGATCAGTGTGACACCATCAAGCAGTGTGTGATTAATAGACATCATTTCAATATAATTGGTGTCTATGCACAGAGAAATTCAACAAAGACTCGCATGGGTTAAATTATTTGAAGCGACCAATAATGCTGGCCTAGTTTGTCGGATATACGGCATTTCTAGACCAACGTTACGCAAGTAGTGGAAACTATATTCTGAGCAAGGTGTTGATGGATTAAATAGCTAGAGTAAGCGTCCGTTAAAATCTCCAAATACTTGAATCAATGCTGAGTTAAAAGCTTTAATCTTAGAAATGTGCTCAGTTAGAAATCTTGGTGCTAGACGATTGAAAATAGAATTGATGAGGCTTCATGAGAGATCTCTAATCCATAAAGTGTTATCCCTTCACAAAGTCGAGCCGATTAAAAAATTTCGTCGTAAAGTAGATTACATTCGTTATGAAGGCTCACTTTTAGGTGATAGAGTTCAGCTGGATACCTGAAAATTAGGCCGTAGGCTATATCGATATACATCAATTGATGACTGTACTAGATATTCTGTTTTAAGGATTTATAAACATCGAACAGCAATTAACACTCTTGATTTTTTAGAGTGCACAGTTGAGGAAATGCCTTTTCCTATACAACGAATACAGACCGACCGTGGACTGGAATTCTGTGCTGAAAAATTGCAGAAGAAAATGATGGCGTATGGAATTAAATTTAGACCCAATAATCAGGTTCTCCACATCTAAATGGCAAGGTAGAGCGTTCCCAAAAGATTGATAAATCAGAGTTCTAGCAACGATAGACATTAACTCTGAGGATCTGCAAAACAAACTAGCGGAATGGCAACATTACTATAACTGGATGAGACCACATTCAGCTTTGAAAGGTAAAACTCCAATGGAAAGGTATTTTGAATTAAGCGAAGAAACTCCTTTCTCTGATGAGGTCCAGAAGCAATATGATCCATCAAATGGACGTATTAAAAATGCTAATTAAAAAATGGATTTAGAGATCGTAAAATTGAAACGACCTCTATGAATCACACATATAAACACAACCGTGTCATAACAACATATGGTTTTCGTTCTACTTTTCGTGATTGGTCGGTCGGTCGCAAGATGCTAGCATCTTGCTCCAAACCTTAATTTTTCTTTGTTGCACTACTTCTGAGAATCTAGCTCATAAATAACATCCATTTTCATCTAACAAATCAATAGGCTTATTAACTTGATTAGAGAGTAAAAAAAGAAAATGATTCAGGGTCTCATTTAAAATATCTTTAGAAATTCTTAATTCAAAAAAATCTGCATAATCACAAACATCCTGATAACGCCCAAAGAAAATATTCATAAGTATAGCCAAAAGGCTAAGCCAGAACTCGCTCATACTCTTATCAAATTTGTTTGTAATTTTTATAGATAAAATTTCGTTGCGCTTATCTAAATGGATTCCTATCAAATAGCTAGTAAAACAATCATAAAATGACGATAAGTTCCCACCAAAAACTTTAGTATCAACAAAAATATTATTTAAATACTCACGATTATTTCCATATATTTTTTCACCAAAGAAATCATAAACCTCTTGTTCTGTTTGAAAAGCAGAAATATCAAAACTGACTTCTACGATAATTTTATTCTCATTATCCTTTTCTACAGAAAAATGAGCTATATCATTTTTTAACTGAATATTAGACATAACTTTATCCCCTTTGAATTCCTTGTTAAGGTAATTTACCTAATACACGCCATGTATTCCCACCAGTAGCTGCTGTTCCATAATGATTTGGTGTGTAATACATCATTCCCGTATCTCTATCTACTACGATTCTTTGAGGCCCCCGCCCCGAAATTCCTGATGTAGGAACAGTCCACTCTTCGAAATTTTTCCCTGTTGAAAAAGGCATTCCAGGTTGTTTAAAAGGTATGGACGGTGTTGAAAAATTCATATAACGCTTACCATCATCCAAATCTTTCAACCGATTGTTATTAATAATACGATTTATTGTAGGCGTTAAATCAACATCTATCGCTTTCCCTCCTACTGTAACTTTCTGCTTAACAATAGTTTCAGGTAATTTAGTAATCCAATCATTCTTCTCTGCTTGAGTTAAAGCTCTCAAAGACACCATATCTGGATGATATGGGGTATTAGGTAAAGCCGGTGTATTTGGGTTTCTTCCCGCTAAACTTTGGACAAATGCCTTATCACGCACCAACTCTTCTATTTTTCTTGATGCAACACCATTACTTTTCTTTAAATCTGTACCAACAACTAAATCAATTGCTGCCGTAACTCTATCAAAATTCGAAGTATTTCTAGCAAAAATGCTATATAAGTCATCAGCTATTCCTAATAAATCATCAGCACCTTGTTTTTTAATTGATGCCTTTAAATCATCAATTGTAATACTTTTACCAGCTTTTCTTAAATCATTTAACTCATCTAATGATTTAACTAAAGTTTTACCTACTGTAGATGCTAATTTAACTAAAGAATTGTTTTGTATAGCAATATCTGCACTATTCGCAGCAGTATTTACATCATAACCAGCGTAAGCTGATACTACACCTGCAATAATTTTCCCTGTAGAACGGATTTTAGTTTTTTCAACTTCATTATACTCAATACCATTCTTAGGTTCAGGCATTAATCCTGCAACTATTTCTCCAACACCCGCACCTATAGCCCCTGCTTCACAACTAGCTTTTGTAGCTGCCGCTGCCGCACATCCAGCAGCGGCATGGGCTATTTTATGTAATACGTATTCAAATGCCCTTGGATCAACTTTATCTAAATTATCACCAATATAACTTGCGAACTCTCCCTGTAATGCACCTGCCAAACCAGACAACAAAGCAATCTTCAGATTGTCCTCTAGATTTCCACCATTAATAGCTGTTTGCACAAGTGTAGAGCCAACAGAAGTCGTAAAGTTATTCATTAAACGATCTGATAATAAAGTACTATCAGGTTTAAGATTCATAGCTGTGCTTACTTGACTTAATAGTCCTGCTGTCACCACGCTTGTCGCTAAATTTTTTACAGAGTCTTTACTTCCCAATTCCTTTAATGTTTGATTAATATTACCGCCGTTATTAATCAAACTAACACTTGCTTGTGTCACCAAGGACGTTACCGCAGCTTGTGTCATTGCAACGGCAGTACCACCAAGAGTTGCAGCAGATCCACCTAAAGCCCCTACAACTGCTGCACCAGCCCCTGCGGTAACAGCAACTACAATAACTGCTATAATCGCAGCACCAGCACCTGTTAATCCTTGTGATTTATAGTCCCAATCTTTCTGTGCAAGAATAACCTTCTGCCAGTCGACATCTTTCCTATTCACAAAATCTTTTAAATAGGCATTTCCTGGCTGATTTGCCAACTTCATAATCTCATCACGAAGTTGAACCTTATTCTGATCTTTTTCACCAACAGGAATTTGGACTATCAACCCACCAGTAGCTTGAAAAATAGGTGTAGTCGGTCCATTAAAACTAGGAAGTTTTGCTGTTTCTGTTACAGAACCCTTATCTTGCATCGACTGCCAAACCACTGAATTTTTCTCTTTTTTAGTCGCCTCTTCAACTTTGGTAGTTGCTGGTAATAGAATAATATTACCCCCTGCTTGGACAGAAGCACCTTTTAAGTACTTAAACTCAGCGCCTTGAATTAAAGTATCATAATCCGATTTAGTATTTATAAAATCAGCTTTAGCTTTGACTGGAAGTTGTGCTATCTCTTTATAGCTATTATTAGATTTTGAATCATTATATTTTAATCCCCAGAATGATGATTTAGTTCGAGTAGATACTTCTTTACGATTGATTTCATCTGTTACAAGCAATTTTATATTTTTGGCTTGAATATCAATTTTACCTCCATCTTTTGCTTCCATTAAAGTTGAATATAAAACAGTATCTCCCTGACTTCTGATATTTATATTTTTTGCATATATATCTACAGGAATAGATGATACATTTTGTTCTTCATTAACAGTCTCTATTGTTTTTTTCTTACCATACCAATTTCTTTTTATTGTAATATTAGTTGTTTTATCGTATGACTGATCCTGCCCTGACAATAATATTATATTATTTGAACTCTGCAACTTTACATCATTTTTAAATGATTTAATTATTGCACCTTGTACAACCAAGTTATCTGTTGAATTTACTCCTATTGCTTTTAATTCAACCCCATTATCTCCATAAATATAAGATTTCAAAAAAAACTCTTTAACAAAATAATTTGAATCAGTATCTCTACCTAATTCATAACTATCAATAAAACCATCTACTAAAATACCAGCATCGACATAGTCAACATTATCTTTTGATGTGAGTATTTTATCTAAAGTACCTTTAGCTTCCAGAGTCATTTTCCCTAAAGATTTTAGATCTGAGCCTCGAACCAAAATACCTTTATTAGAAATAATATTCATATCTTGTTCAGATTTTAATTGTGCCCCCGCATGCTCATAGCCATTTAAACCAGAGGAAAAGAATTGGATATCTTTTTTTATCTGCTCTCCTTCCTTATCCAGATAATCCTTAAGCTGCTTAATACTATTTTCCCCATATATAGCTTTCATCATCGCAGCGGTAGATGACGTTTCAAATAAAATATTATTTACACCCGTCAATTGAAGATCATTAACAAATTTTAAATCTTTTAATAAAGCTAGTTTTTTATTAGACTGATTATAAATAAGTGAATTTTTCACACCATCTATAATTAAATCATTTTTTGTAGAAATAATATTTATATTTTTAGCATTAATTTTTGATCCTTGGATTTCAACTCCCTGTCCGTTTAAACTAACATCACCATTTTTTGTTTCTAATGATATTATCTTTTCAGAACCACTTCCTGTTCCCCCCCCATAACCTAACAATTTAACTGCACCAGCTTTAGCTGTTAAATCTATATCTCCGAATGCTGTAAATTTTTGTTTTTTTGGATCAATAACAAGGTCATTTGTTGTTTGAAGAATACTAAGATCACCATTTAAACTATTTAACTTAGCGTCATTTTTAAGTAGATCACTACCTGTTGCATTAAACTGTACATTTGATAGCCCCATTAAGAAACTACCTGCTTCCAGCAGTATTGCCCCGCCAGTATAATTCGCATTATGCGTTACATGACTAGATCCACTAATCATTGATAGGATGCCTTTAGCGGTTAAATTCGTTTGAGAGTTTGCAATATAATTGGTATAAGGCGAACCTAACTCTGAACTGATGTACATTAAGTTTTTAGCATTTAATGCCATATGTTTATCAGCGACCGCATCGGTAGATTGTATAGTTAAATTTTTCTTTGCTGATAGCTCTATATTGCCACTCGCTTTTAAATTAGTACCGACTAATTTTGTTTCACCTTCACTACTAACCGCAATATTGCCTGTAGTCGCAAGTAAGTCTGTTTGTTTAAGATTGACGTCTGCTTTTTTGTTCTCTATTAAAATATCTTGTGCCGTTAACTTAGTATTTATGATTCGTGATTGACCTTTATCACCTGTAATATAAATATCTTCATTGCCTTCTAAATTTACCCCGTTCTTACCTAGAAGCTGAATTGTTCCTTGGTTAGCTGTTAATTCAACTGCTTTTAATGCTAACTTTCCTTCACCCAATGAACCGATCGTAATTCCTTTCTCTGCTTTTAAAATAGCTTGTTTTGTTGTGACTTTATCTTTGTCAGCCGAAGGCGTCGGAGTCGTTTCTTGTAGAGAAATTAAATTAATATCTTTTTGTGCAAGCACAGAAAGCTTTCCTTGACTTGATACAGCATTCAAACTATTCGCATTAATATTCCCTGCCAATGCAGAAACATTGATATCCCCTTGTGCGGTGATTGCCTTGTCTAAGATCAGATCATTGACCTTTGATACAATATTAATATTCTTTTGAGAGGTCAGTGCAGTACTTAAATTAATCTTATTCGCTTGTAGATTAATATCATCTTTATTGGAAATTGTGCTACCAATCAAATCCATTTGATTTGCAGCATCTAACTGAACCTTCCCCGCAATTTGAGGTAGAGCGATATTTGTATTATCCCATTTTAAATTCTGCCCACTATAAGCATTAATATTTTTAACTCGACTTACAGAGTTCTCAACTGCAAGACCTAAGTTCTTTAAGTTAATGTCACCTGAACTCGATAAATTGAGATCTTTTGCGGCATTGATTGTTCCTGCTTGAATATCAATCAAACCTTGGGTGTTTGATGAGCCTGCTTGTAAATTAATTGAACCTAATGATGCGTGTAATAGTGTATTGGTAAATGATAATTTTCCTTTACCGAGTACATTCAAGTCTTGAGCTGCAATAAGTCGAGCACTTGCGCTTGATGTCAAATCTTGCTGTGCTTGAATGGTTGCAGAGCCACGATTACTTTTCAGTTCTGAACTCGTACCTAAATTGATATTTGCCGCGTCAACAAATAAATCACCACCTACTGAATCATTCATAATTCGGGTGTTAGCTGCCAAATTTAAATTACCTTTGGTGTTAATTAGCATTGGAGATGATGCAACACCACCATAGTTAATCAAAATATCTTTAGCATTGACGTTTAAGTTGTTCGCTGAATCGATATTCAGCATGCTATTACTGTTAATACTGCCTGATGAATTGATATCTCCCGCAGCACCAGTTTCAGATGTCGTTATACTCACCACACCTTGTGTTTTACTGGTTGAACTGATTAAACCACTATGTTCAATTTTACCGGCACTAGTGATGACAAGGTTATTTACAGCTTGTAATGTACCTGCGTTATTTACACCTAAGCCTTTTTCAGTACCGACCATGTAGATGTTGTTTGCATACATCCCACCTAAGGCTTTTACATCGATTGCAACTGTTGGTGCGGTAGCAGTTGAGGTTTTACTTTCTACTTTATTTAAATCAGCACTAATTGTATTCGTCCCAGTGATGACCTGAATATCATTTTTAGCGTAGAGTTGGGCATTTAATTCTAATGCTCTGGTATATAGATCAATATAGTTAGCATTGTTATTCGTTGCGCCACCTAATCCAAGATTTGAACCAGCATTTGCCGAAACTGTAATTTTTCCTTGATCAACTACAAATTCTTTAATCGATCCATCTGCATTAAGCTGTGGCTTCCCTGTTGTAAGAATGGCTTTATTAGCATTGATAAAGCCACCACCTTTGATATTAATTCCTGCTGGGTTAGCAATAATCAGATCAGCTTGTTGCCCTGCAATTTCAAGATTACCCTCGAACTTAGAAGCAATTGCTGAATTGACTTCATTCAAGATGATACGCGCTTCACCTGTTTGTAAATATGGGTTGGCTGCGACACTTCCCACAATGCTTGAAGCTGCACCTGTGCGACTATTGTTTAATACGGCACCTTGAGTAGGCACATCAAATTCTTTATAGATGTTGTGTGATACACCACTTGCATTGGGTGTTTGAATATTAATAACAGGCACATTCTGCTTTTGTGCATCTTGACCCACTCCAATAACAGGGCGATTTGCCGCATTCGCTCCTGTATCCGCCATCATCCCAGCATAAACTGTAGAGAGTGGCATCCATAAACTCATACTAGCGACTAAAGCTTTTACATGCCAAAGTTGATGGAAAGACTCTTCTGATGTAGGTGTTGCTACTGAGCTTGTAGATTGCCCCGAAGTTTTTGTTTGACTCTTGGCATTTTCTGCAACAGCCATAAACATTTGGCGAGCTTTGTTATAGATGATGCGGTAACGGTTCTTATTCATATCAGTTCTGCTATATTTTAAAATGAATATTTAATAAATCTGGAATATGGTTTAGTAGGCGTAACTCAGGCTAAAACCAGCTACCCAATCTTTTTTCAAACTTTTAGGTGCAATGAGTCCATGCCCTGTAAATGCATCCAAGTAGATGCCTTGGTAATAACTCCGTAGTCCAAAGACACTCCCCAGTAGATGTCTATTGTTTGGAATACTGTTGCGACCATTGACCCAACCTTGATCGATACCGAGATAAAATTGTGTGTTGGGAATTGGGGAGCCAAAGCTCATCTCTTGCTGTAAGTAGTGCCCGTTGTCACCCGATAGCATAATGTTTCCATCGAATCCTCTTACGCTATATCGTCCTCCAATATAAAAACGATCTTGAGGGACTAGAATTTTGGGTGCATATTGACCTTTCCAGCTCAAACGGTATTGCACTGGATGCTCTAAGATTTGCATTGGATAATTTAATCGGAGGTTAGCACTCCAAAGTGGTGCACGTGCGTAACCTTCTGATGGAAGCAAATTTCCATAGATGTCACGAATCTGTTCTTCAGCCGCTGGTTGGGCATCAAAAGCTCCCGTACCATGTCGATAATCCAAATCAAAATCTAATGAGGCTACACCTAAATATTGTCGATGTTGTAATCCGAGATACCAGCCCGAGGTTTGTCGACGCTGTACACTCACTTCAATGTTTTCAATAAAATTTTGGCTTCTCTTATGGTAAGCATTAGCATAAATACTTGTTTTATAATTACTTCCACGACTTAAAAGTCGTGATAATGCCAAATTGCTTTGTTGGGTTTTTCCACTGTATAGAATTGGGGCATTGTAACCCGCGACATATTGATCGTATTCAGATTGGTTAAAGCTAGCACTGAAATCATAGTTTCGAATAGGAACTTGGTAACTAATAAAATAGTTTTGGTTTCTGTCTTTATGCCAATTATCTAGTGAATGACTAAAATTTAAGTTGAATGCATCGTTAAGATAGAATGGACTATTTAGAGCTATACCAACATTACCAATGTATTTGCCCGTATTTTCACTTCCAGAATCATCAATTCCAATATTTAAATTTAGCTTTTTTAAAGGCTCAGCTTTGATTAATAAATCACTATAACCACTGAGTTCTGCCTGATTCGGCTCACTTGCTGGTATAATTTCAATATCCAAAGTACGATTTGAAGTACGTTTCAGATTCTCTAGACCTTGATCTAATTGTCTTAAATTGAGTACATCTTGTTCTTTGAATGGCAAAGCTGAATAAAGTTCTAATTTTGAAGGTTGTTCGTTTTGTCTAATGATTTTATGTAATCGACCTAGTTCAAGTTGTAGCTCTAAAATACCTGTATTCAAGTCTTGTGGTTGAGCTGTAATTTGAGTCGTAATCATGCCCTTTTTGAGCAATTCATTTTGGGAATATCGGACTAAATTTTGTAAGCTTTGCGTACCGATACACTTACCAATAATTCCTTTTTTGTGATTATTCAATGGTTTTAATAAATAGGAGAAATCTTTAGCCTGATATTGATCGTCATGATTATTTTTAATTGAAAGTGTAACTTGTTTAATCGGAAAACAAGGTGCTTCTTCTACAACAATATCTTTGACTGTGTAACTGGTCGATTTATTTTGTTGAGGACTCAGTTGTGGTTCTTGCTCTAAAAGTTGCTTCTTTAGCTCATTTAAACGTTGATCTTGTCTAATCACTTCTGGAAGTGAAATATCTTCTAATGCATAGCTATAAATTGGAATGTAGCTCAGTACGCATCCCAACAATATTTTTTTATTCATCTAAATTATTTAATAGAGATCAATCTAAATTGATACGAAATTTATACATAATCTCCATGATAAGCAATAAACAAAAATGTAAACCATCATCAAGTGCATATTTATTATACAGACTCGTATGCTCTATTTAATTTTTAAAAAATTTAAACCACTTTGAGCTGACTATAAGTGAAAAATAGTCTTAATCGTAAGTAAAAAATAGTCTTAATCGCCAGAAAAGGAAAACAAAGTTCTCCCTCTCTTAAATCAATTTAATCCCTACACAGACTATTGTAACCCTTTTTGAATATCATGAACATGAGGCAAATCATGCGATTGCTGATGCTGTCCTGATTTAGATTCCTCGGTGTAAAACTCCTCAACAATATCCAACCCCTCTTCTCCACCCACTTCAAAACTGGCATTACCATAACCCTGCCGTGCCACAT
>NZ_NHRP01000036.1:0-18251 GCF_002165385.1 Acinetobacter sp. WCHA39 | reverse complement strand
GTAAAACTCCTCAACAATATCCAACCCCTCTTCTCCACCCACTTCAAAACTGGCATTACCATAACCCTGCCGTGCCACATGATCTAACGCCTCCTGATAAAACCCTGCTGCCTTGCTTTTTTCATCCATCTGTTTAGCTGAAGTAATGGCTTCACTTAAGTTCACTCCATCACGTAAGGTCAAGTCCACGTAATAGATCGGGGTACGATAACTCTAAATAATCACTCATAGAGTTGTACATCTATCTTGTGCCAGCAGGCAAAGATCAAGGTAAGAGTGATAAAGCTCTTTAATTTAGATATTTCATCTAAATTGGCGGCAAACCTACGATTTAATTAATCGTTTTTTATTTCAGATTGAATGATCTCTAGTAATATTTAGGTGAAGGTTGCGTCAGTTGAACCAAATAAATAACCATCTGTTTTATATAATTTTTTGTTCATAAAAAATGTAATTTACCCAATACTGTGTTAGTACGATTTTAAAATTAAGTTATTGATAAATAAATATTAAATACTTTAAATTTAATCTTCACCATTCACTCTCGCTATATCTATTACAATGATTTCAATTTGACCAGTTTTTGCTGCTTG
The DNA here is from genome assembly GCF_002165385.1 of Acinetobacter sp. WCHA39. Taxonomy (NCBI): domain Bacteria; kingdom Pseudomonadati; phylum Pseudomonadota; class Gammaproteobacteria; order Moraxellales; family Moraxellaceae; genus Acinetobacter; species Acinetobacter sp. WCHA39. Next base: position 17,658 of record NZ_NHRP01000036.1, on the reverse strand, counting down.
GCTACTTTCAATCAACATTTCCTTTAACTGATCAGCGGTAGTAGGGTTAAGTTTTCCCCTACCTCGGCTTTTTAACTTCTTATTGTCAGTCCTTAAGCCAAACCAGAGCACAAGATAGATTCCTCTACCCTCGGCACGCCAGTCTTCTGCATATAGTTTATTGAGCTGATTATCAGCACCTGTCCACAATTCAGGATGCCATTGCCCTTTCACTTCAATTGGTAAACGTAGTTGCCCTACAGTGCATCCTATATCAGCTTCTTTATCATTAGCTTCATGAACTTCCACCTCATAAACTACTTCGTTACTTCCTTGTCGAAGCAATCCTATCAAATGATCTCGACAGCGCTCTTCTTTATATGGTTTAGTATTATCATCATAAAAACCACGCCAAGACTCTGCATCATCACTTCTGATTTTGGATTGAACTACAGCTAGTTCTTCTAGAATAAAAGCTTGTAAATCAGAGATAGACTGAGGGGGTAAATCTTCTGAAATTGCTTTAATTTGTTCAATTGTTGGAGGCGTATATAAACTCTCAACTCGTATTTGTTTTTGTTCATACTGTAAAGTCTTAATTAAATCTGTATAACTATCTTGCTCTGCATTCTTAAGTCGCTCTAATGCTCTAGAAGCTTCATCACTAGGATTTTTAGCTAACTGGGCAACAATCCCCTTAAGGAAGTCAGCAGCATCCCAAGGTTGCCTATCCCCTGAATACACTCCCATAGGATGACCTGCATTAGGATATACAGTCCGAAATGTAGTCATTATCCATTCTAAAAAATTGACACTTAGTTGAAGATTAGCTTTATTTTCTCGATATCTTCCATTTAATCTATCTCTAATAGTCCAAATAAAATCTCTATCAGATAACTCTCTCTGAAATTGTTTTATCGTTTCTTCAAAATCTATAATTAAGCCTATACCAATCCAATTTTTCTTCTGTTCAATATTTTCAAGGTTTATACGTTGTGATAGAAATTTTTTGAGAAAATCAAACTGGCCTGCATAAAGCAAACTATCTATTAATTCTGATTCTGGCTTAAGTGCAATCAATGGGAATTGCTTCATCCATCTTTTAGCTAATTCAATATTGAAATTTTTATACTTCACTCCACTCAGAATATTAGTTAAACCCTGAATATGAGTAAATCTACTTTGAAATAATGGTTCATAAAATAATTGTAGTGCTTCTTCTAAACGTCCACGTATTAGCAATTCATTTTCAATTTCTTCGAATACTTCAGGAATTTTCACATCTTGGTCATATCGACGATTCATTAATGTAAAATAACCAGCAAATAAGCGCTCATTAGGCAAATCACTCAAACCAATATTTTTCCGAACACGCTCTGCTAATGCTACAATGAGGATAAAGCATTCATTATAAACCCTACCTTCTTTTCTAATTTCCAGAATATCTTCAGCATTTACTTTTGGTGCACTATTCGTTAGAAAGTTTTCAAATCCTTCCATACAAATATTTGATATTTCATCCCCTAGCCATGCTGCAATACATTGGTGAGGCGCGGGTTTACTATCGATATCACTAAACATTTTTAAATATGCTTTTGCTGGAGCCAAAATGACCTCATAATTACCATTACGTAATAGTTCGCTATTTTGATGATAAAATTTCTGTTGTTCAGCTTGCTGTTCTTGTTTTTTCTTTTCTCGTTTTTGTGTACGCAAATCTTCTTTAATTGCCCAATTATCCAATTTTCTAATAGAAATTTGCTCTAACCATAGTTTATCTTTTACATTACCCCTAGTAAAAGGTAGAGCTACGTTACGAACCCTCTGACCTATCTCGCTATCATGCCGCACTAACTGAACAATTTCTTTCCAACGCTCATCCCTAGGATTAGTTAAATACATATTCTCTAATAATAAAATAATATCATTTTCATTCGGTATAAGGCCTAATGATGCTTGTGAAAGATCTCTAGATAGATGTCCTATAAGTTTCTCATTAGTAAGTTCAAGAAGCACAAAGCTCTGTATTTTTTGTCTTAATAAGTCATTGTTTCGGAAAAAGTTTTCTACTTCTTTTATTTTTTCATGATAATAACCGTAGCTATAATCAAATACCTCAAGCCATCCCCATAATTTTTCAATTAAAATTTCTTTAAAATTAAGAACTCTTAATATTAAATGAGATAGAAGATTCTTTATTTCATATCTTTCATCATGTTGAAATTTTTTTTCTTCTGACTTTAAATGTTCTACAAAAGTATCAAGAAAATTTTCTATTTGACCATCAGGTAAATCAATTTCGATGAACCAAAGTGGTCCCGAAACAGTTTCTTCAGTTTTTAAGTATAAAAAAGCTAAAGTGGCTATTAGCTTACTATCAATTCTGTTATATCCAATATCTTGTAGTAGCTCTAAAGCTAGTCGAAATGATGATTCATCATTAAATTTAGAGAGAGTAAGATAGATATCCTCCCAAACAATTAGTTGCTTTTGAATTGCTAATGTTTCACCAGCAGCTTTACGAATCGCATATTCTACCTGAGTCTCTAAAACTAACTTCTTTAATACTTCAATAAAATAAGCTGGCAATTGAAATGACTGAATAGATTCAAGTAAAAAAATTCTAAACGTAAAAGAAATCTCATAATTTAAAAGAATATCTTTAATTTGGCTTAAAATAACTGGTGTGGTGAAAGCCCGAATCTGATAACTATTTCGTTTATAAAACCTAGGATTATTTTCCGCTAAGTTTTCTATACTAGACAATAAAACTTTAGCTTGCTCTATTGAAAGATTATCGACATCCCCATACTCTAATATTCCAATTGGATCGAATTTAATTACATCGGAAGCTAAAGTAGGTTCCATAATTAACCATGCGTGCATACCACGTAAATTTGCAGGAACAAGCTCATATGCATGAAAAAAAGATAAAAGACGTTTTCTTTTACGGCTGGTATTTGCATGTTTAATTAGCCATTTAGCACCTAAAAACTCTCCTACTCTACGATGTAGGTAGGTAAAGCGTTCAACACCATTCGCTTTAAATAAGCGAGAACCTATTACATTTTCAATATACTGCCCATTTGTAAGACTTTTTATTTCACTGATTGGCAATTCCCCATCATCAACTTTGTGAAGAGGCTTCCTAGTAATAGCTTCATTTGCTGACAGTATTAAAACTCCAAACGCAGCTCCTGCTACTTCAAGTTCAGTTTCTTTGGATAGTTGTCTTTCTTTCTTCTGTTCAGAATGTTCAATTCTTAATAAATTAACTGCTTGATCGAATAGGTGAGTTAATGTCTCAGGTAGTTGAGTCGATCTAGCAACTTCTGAAATCAAATTTAATGTTTGTGGATTACCCAATAGCCCTTCTAAGCCGAGGTTCACAAAATGGTTCACAACATTCAGCGCTTGCTCATTTCCTATTTTTTCACTTAAGAAATCATGCATATCACTTTGAGAGAAAGGATTTAAATGAAGTTCTAGTGGTTCAATATTATATTGTTCTTTAATTGCTACTATACCAGTAGCACTACGCCAATCTGCTACACGACAAGACAAAACAAACTGTGGATAATCAAGTTCTCCCAATTTTTGTAAAACTAAATCGATACCATCTCCATCCTTAGATGAACTCAATTCATCCAAAGCATCGATTACAAGAACTTTTTTATTATTTAACAAAGTATTAGGTTTATGACGATGGAGTAACTGTCGAGCAGTACAATATGCAAAATTATCCAAGCTTCCTAACCACTCAAGCAGGCAAGATTTTCCCATACCTGCCTCTCCTAAAATAACTAAGGAGTTATCCATATTAGGTAAATCTTCTTGAGTTACTGGCAAATACTCTTTTTCAACTTGATACCACAAGGTTCTTTTAATCATTTATCTGCAAATACCGAATACTAATAATTTTTTAATTGATACTATAATCATACCTTAGCTAAAAAGTTATTTAATTAGGATTTTCTCAAACGTCACAAAATGACGTTCAAAAAATCTGTCTTGATGAACACTCCCCTGTACCATAGTAAGATATTTTCAATCTAGTCTTTTGAATTTATGTAAATTATGTCTTCTCATCTCTTTACCCTCTCAATGCCTCCTGATTTATATATTTTATTAAGTTTCAGAGCCCAGAACCTAACTCATATTGAAAGAATAGATATTATTCTTGAAATAGAACGTTGCCTTCAACAAGACGATAACAAACATATTCATCTTGTTTGGAACACTGGCTTTTCAGATAGTAATTTAGTTATTTGGTCAGAATCATTTGTAGAACGTGTCATTCCATTTAATACAATTCAAAGTTTTTTTAGTTCTGCAAAGTTAGAAAAATATGTTCTACCAGCATATCTTCAAAAAAAAATGAATTCTGATGCAAGTTATATTGTTTTTCCTGAAAAACAATATATTAAATCTATGCTGGGAACATAAGGTCTACAACTAAAATAAATAACAGAACAAGGATAAAACTCCTCAATAATGTCCTGTGCTACTTCACTTCTCACTTCAAAACTGGCTTTGTGATAGAGCTTTATTTTAGATATTTTCATCCAAAAAATATTTCAATTAAAAAATAGGGAGCAGAAGCTCCCCTACTCACGATTAGCTAACTTAGCTTCAATCTATTGATGAATTTCCTAAGCTGACCTAGCAATACGTTTTTGCGAGATCGTGATTTTCTTAGGAAACGTTGGATCATAGTAAGGCGATTTTTTATCCATCATTTCATATATTGTCGAACGACTTACACCTGTAAAGTCTATAACCTTTTTAATACTAATAAGTTGATTCATTTAAAAAGTTTGACCTGTGAACGCATTCATGATGTTTTTCTCCCTATCAGCAATGCGAGCGCAATTACGCTCAAATAATAGTGCCCGCCGTAAGAAAAAACATTCTGCTTTCATCCAATCAATTCACCGATTGAACCGACTGCTGCAACCCCTTCTGAATATCCTGCACATGACTCAGGTTATGTAATGACTGAGATGATTCTTGTTTGGGTTCATCTGTATAAAACTCCTCAACAATATCCAACCCCTCTTCTCCACCCACTTCAAAACTGGCATTACCATAACCCTGCCGTGCCACATGATCTAACGCCTCCTGATAAAACCCTGCTGCCTTGCTTTGTTCATCCATCTGTTTAGCTGAAGCAATGGCTTCACTTAAGTTCACTCCATCACGTAAGGTCAAGTCCACGTAATAGATCGGGGTACGATAACTTTGTGTAGTGCTTTTACCTCTTAAAGTCAGTTGCAATGGCAAGCATGAAAGCAAATCACCTGAAGCTGCATGGTAATAACTTAGCCGTGCTGCCAGTGTCCGAATACTGTTAAAGCCTGTGGTTCTAAAGATGAATGTGCCAAATTCATCCGACTCATCCAAATTCACATAGAGTCTGCCATAGGGTTTGCACAGCCCACCTTGTGCCAGTGGACATAAGTCAGGGGATGGACATGGATGTTGTTCAATCCCATTTTGTCCCAATCGCTGACAAGTTTCTCCATTACCTGAGCAGATCAAGCGTCCAGTCTGACGATCAAATAGGCTGTACTCTGCCCTTAGATTTAGCTCAGGATCGTTAAAGATCATACGGACTGGAATGCTTCTCAATTTTTGATTCTGATTTGGTGCTTTAGCACGTAGTTGTTCATCTAAGGGATGTTTGACCCAGCCATCTTTGTTTTGGATTTGGCTAGTAATAGTAAATTGGTCATCCTTTTCAGGCAGCCGTTTGCCGTTCTTTTCTACGATCTTGCCGATGCTGATACGGCCTAAAACGGGCGGAGTAATTGCTAAACCTTTAATCATGATAATGTCCTCTCGTATTTTCTTACTGATTCACTGCTTTATGTGAAACGTTGGAAATATTGAATAAATTGATGTGATCGATCAGCAAAAGCCCGTCCATATTGTTCTTCCCTCGGGAAGAACAGGGGCGGCTTTTGTCGTTTTTGAATTTGGAGGAATTTTTAAGTCACTTTATCCACCATTCGGATATATCTGAAATCTTCGTGTTCCTGCTTTGATTTGTGGAAATTGCTGTAGATATTCAGGATGCTGTTTCAGTAAAGCTTTGCTGTTTAAGGTCGTTGAGTCTTGTGATTTCTTCCAAGTGACAGAACCGCCTGTAAATACCGCTCGCTCTGCATCTTTCATCAGCATCTGTAATTGATGTTTTAACTCATCAAAATACTGTTGGTGTTGTTCAACTTTATGTCGTTCCTCAAGCAACTGATTAAATAGGTAGTTGGCTTGTTCATTTTGAGTAAGGTCTTCCACCAATAATGGAATCTGTTCTGGGTAAAGCTGTTGTAAAGCTTTGGCTGCTGAATCAGAAGCATCGACACTGGGTGGAATACCCGACTCAACACATTGCCAAAAGTGACGTTCAGCCTTAATGATGTGCTGGATCACAGTTTCATTACGTGTGACTTTAAAGATTTTAGTTTCATGCCCACATATCAAGGTACAGATATGCGCTGCCTGCTTACCTGTCACGGCTAACTGATGTTGTACCTGACACAGCACATATAAAGGCACACCGTCTCGCCATAACTTTGCACCATATTCACCTACGGTTTTACACTCTAAAATCTGAACTTCGTCATTGCCCACCACGGCATAATCTAAATTCGCCAACATAAAGTGTTTGTCGTCATCTGGGTGTTGCAGCACGGCATTCACTCGACGAACTTTGTGATTGGTGTGCATGCTGTAGTATTCCGCCACCAAGGGTTCTAACTGTTTCCCCCAATATAAAGGTGCATAGCCTGCGCTTTCATCTTCGATGTTTTGTTGCATCCGTCCTGTCTTGATCATCCAAAGTTCTAGCATTGACATATAGGGATTGAGTCCACAAGCGGTTGCTGCATCACTGCTGCCAATACCCTGTTTTCTGACTTCTAACCATTGTTGGTAATTTAACTGTTTAGTGTTGGCTAGGCGTTTCGCTGCGGGTGCTTTGGTTTTTCTAGATGTTCGTTTGCTTCTTGTTCCAATCTCAACAGGCTGGATGGATGGGTTAATGTTGGGTAAATAATGTTGTAGCGGTGGATTGTTCAAAGTGTTTTGAATCTGGATATTCGAGTTCATGATTATTCCTGCATTAATATTAAAGTCGGGTAAAAATGGAATTGGCGGCATAAAAAAGCTGCATCCAAAGATGCAGCTCAGTAAAATTCAATTGTGATCATGTTCTGCTTAGGCTAAATCCTTTAAGCAGTTAGTCTAAGGGCTTGTTCTAACGCACGTTGTTTAATGGCTGCACCTGCGCCAAACCAAGCTGAATCTAAACGATGATCTGTGCTCATAGCACGTCTTTCATGATCAACAAACTCCGTCATAGAACAAAGCAATCCATAAGCAGTATCCTTGGCTGAGCTAAGTTCAGCCCCTCGCCCATGTCCATTGAACATGGTCATCACTTTTGACATGGCACGTCCATTGGGTTCAGTTTTATTGTCGGCTTTGGATGGGCTTGTTTGATTCGGCATGGCTGCATTTCGATAAAACTGAATAATGCTTTCATCCTGTTCAGCCATACTGAGATTGGTATTGTTAAACACCGCATCAAAGTAGGCTGCTGCTTCCTGTTGAGTGACTTTACGCTGACTCAGTAGTTTCATTTCATACATGTGTTCATCCCATGCACGCACTGAAATACCGAGTTGCTGTTTAACTTTGTCTGCATCAAACTTGGTACTGTGTGGAACTTTCACCACACCAACATTGTCTTGCTGTCCTTTCAAGGCAATCGCCAAAGTGTTGTTGCAGACGACTCGAATGCTGGTGAATTGTGCGGTAGTTGCCAGAGTTCCATCACAAGCGGTTGCCAATAAAATGTAGCCATTACTGACATCTTTGCCCTTGAGTGCTGAAGTCTGTCCTGTTTTTGCTAAGGCCCAGAATTTCTTTCCGCCTTTGAGTACGCCTGCGGTTTCCAATTTAAAGCCCGATTGTTCAGTCAGGTCTTTGTAGAAATGTAGAATTTCCATTGGCTGAACTTCCTGAAAACGTTGGCTCACTACCGATAGCGGTGCATGGGTATCTGATCGATACAAAACCCGTTGTTCTTCAAATGGCAAGATGATGCTTTGCCCACGTTCATTTTGTGCCATATAGCTGACATCGGAGGATTCAATTCGCCAATCCATACCCGCTTGTTGTGCCCATACTTCTAATGGTTGATTTTGGGTTAGTTGATTACCTAAACCATGCCAAGGTGTTTGACCAACGAATGCCATTGTTTCGACTAAATGTGCCATAAATTTTCCTTGAATAGATCAATCTTGAATTGTTTCAATTTCAGATTTGGTGCATAAAAAAAGGCCTGCTGGGGGAGCAGACCAAAGTGAGAAGTCATTGAGATGCATGTGAATGCATTCATTCACTTAGATGGTATATATCTGAAATTTATTCTATTTCTGGTATTGTTTATTTCTAAGAAAGCTTAGCTCACACTTAGTATTATTAGTGGGTACAAATAAGCCAAAATTAACTTAAGGGGATATAAGATTGGAACACCAAACTAAAAAACTTGCTGTATTAATTGATGCCGATAATTCTTCAGTAAATTCAATTAGTCCCATATTAGAAGAGATTGCCAAGTATGGTATTGCAAGTGTCAAACGAGTTTATGGAGACTGGAGTAAAGATGTTCTAAATAAATGGCGAGATATTCTTTTGCCTAATGCAATAACGCCAGTACAGCAGTTTGCTTATACTGTCGGCAAAGATGCTACCGACATGGGACTGATCATTGATGCAATGGATCTTTTGTATAGCGGTGCTTTAGATGGTTTCTGTATTATTTCTAGTGACAGCGACTTCACCCCATTAGCTTCAAGAATCAGAGAAAGTGGTCTTGTGGTTTATGGGTTTGGCAGAAAGCAAACACCAGAAGCATTTAGAAAGGCGTGTGATAAGTTCATCTACGTTGAAAACTTAACAGATGAAGAGAAAGTTTTAACTGAGAGCAAAGACACTATTGTGGAAAAAGAAAATAATAATGTTAAAAGCATCATAGACAAGGATACTTCACAACAAGTCGACCGCCCTACTCTCAATTTAATTTACAAGGCAGTCAAAGACAATTCAGATGAAAATGGCTGGGCCAACCTCTCTGAAGTGGGTCAATACATTAATAACGTTCGCCCTGATTTTGATTCTCGTAATTATGGACGAGCTAAACTTTCAGGCTTAATAAAAATGCTCAATCTGTTTGAAACAAGAATAGAAGGCAGCCAAATGTTCCTCAAAAAGTTAAAAAACAATAAGGTTTCTAATACTGATAATAAATCAACCTAACTCACCATCTAACATTTAAAGTGATTTGACGTCCCCTAAAGCAAACATTATCATTCACTTGCTGGCCTACATTGCCAGTCGGTTTTGACAGACCGTTCAGCCAAAGCACACTAAAAGGTTAATCTTTTTGGTGGGCGACCCTGCGTGTCCCCTCTGCGGCGGAACGGGAGGGGGACACCTTCGGGTGTGCTGATCCTTTGGCTATCAGTCTGTCAACCCTCTTTCGTTTCGCCACCATTATTTGACAGTGATGCGGTGAAACTTCTTTATAGCCAAAGGAGTCAACCATGACTAATCTCTATTCTTATTTTCGGGCATCGGCCCTATCCTTCATTGATAAAACCCAAAACACTAAATTATTGAGCTATCAGGTTTTTAGTATTAAAGCGCTCAACTCATAACAAGACGTTTGGTACATCACAATTTCAGCTTTCAGCCCTATCTATTGATTCAGGTCAGATTTGTGCTGCCATAAAAAAGAGATTCACTATCGCTGTGAATAAGAACAAAAGCTGCTTTGTGTTGTGAGGTTGAGCATGTTTGAACACTGACAGTAAATACTCATCAAGATCAATTTACCTGTAGGTCTAACATCTCTCCAATACATAAAATAAGGACACGAATATGAAAGGCAAGATTTTAGATTTCACGATTCAAACCAATATGGGAATTATTCTGGGTAATGACCAAAAACGTTATAACTTTGTAGGTAGTGAATGGAAAGAACAGCAAGCACCTGTTCGAGGCAATGAAGTTGACTTTGATGTAAATACTGAAGGTCAAGCTACAGGTATCTACCTTGATTTCATGACTGTACCTAAAACTCCACAACAAACTAAAACGCCAATACCCTCTTCAACTTTCGCTAATAGCAATCCAAATGATTCAACAAAAGCAACCACCAACAGCATTGAAAGTATCCTTACAGATTATCAACAAGCCATTTTGACCTGCTTTAAAAAGTTTGCAGATTTTAAGGGCCGTGCTAGACGCAGTGAGTTTTGGTATTTCGAGCTGTTTTGTGTACTGATGAGCCTAGCCTTTAGCTTTATCAGTGAAGATGCCGCAACCATCGTCATGATAATCACATTCATACCCAATATTGCAGTCAGTGTCAGACGTTTACATGACATTGGGCGTTCAGGTTGGTGGATGTTAATCGCACTTGTGCCGATTGTAGGAATACTTTTGTTGCTCTTCTGGGCTGCTCAAGAAGGCGAACCTACAACAAATGCCTATGGTGAATCACCTAAAGCCTAGTCAATAACAATCATTCCACCGTATCTAAATAAGAATCTGTACATCCATGCCTGCACAGCCCATGCATGTACACGTTTTAGGAATCATCATGAATAAAAAAATTATCATTACCTTAATGGCAGCTTGTTTAATGCAAGCTTGTACTAAAAATGAATCTACAGAAAACGCATCATCAAATAGCGCTCAAACAGAAGCTATTAACGCCAATACATCTGACTCCCAAAAGTTTATTGATCAAGGCAAAAATGATATTGCAACCTATGGTAAAGAGACCTTGCAATACCTTCTTGATCAGAAATACCCTGATCGCTATACCGCCTTTTCAGTTGATAATGTTAAGTTCCTACGTCAGCAATCAGAAGACCTTTTTCTTTATACATGGAACATCCGTTTTTTAGACAATCAATCGGATGATGTCTATGGCTGCGATAGCCAACAACTATCATGGAGCAAGCGAAGCTCTGATATTGAATCTACGTTAAACGAAGAGTGTTTTAATATCATTGAGCGTGGCAATGCCCCTGCAAGTCAAAATGAAACCACTTCGACAATTCCTGCAACCTCTCCAGTTAAAATTGCATTAGAACAAAATCCACATCACTCATTTATAACAATGATCAAAATTCAATCACTCGTTGATGATGTATCCATTTCAAATGTCACAGTTAATCGTGGCAACTGTCCTTTATTGCAAAAAATAAATAATCCGATACGACTTGGTTTTGGACAAATGATGTCAGTGGATACAAGCAACTGTGGTAGAAATAAAATTATTGAAGTGGTTGTATCTACCAATCAAGGGGAATGGAAGTTTGGTTCATAAGTATCGGAATGATTTAAATTACTTCAATACATGAGTTTAAGAATTGTCAGCATGATGCATGGTTTAGGGAGGTAACGCCTCCCTAGTTTATGTGTTCTGCATTAGTAAAAAGATTGTCCACAATGCTGGCATTGAAAACGAGATTGCACATTTTGAGTTGAAGCAGAACCAAATACTGAACCTAACAAACCACCGACTACGGCTCCTGCAATCCCTCCAACCAATGGAGATACGGGCAAGGTTTTTGATAACGCTGCACCCATCGTGGCAAATGATGCTGATGATGCCAGACTCTGATTGCTTCCCTGTGAACTGCTATTTTGCACAACACGGATCACATGCTCTGAATGGCAATATGGACAATTGACTTGCATAAGATATACCTCTGGAATAAGTAAGGCTTACCACGGAGATAAGCCAATAAAGAGAAGATGTTTCTCATCTAGATGGTATATAACTGTTTATGATTTCAATTAATGCTGTGACATACCAAAGGTACGCATCCTCCTAGAGCTCTTCACACGGAGATATTGTTCCTTTTCAGGCCGTGCCAAATAAGATAGCGTTGAACGCATCTTATTTGCTTGATAAGGTAAATTGCTAAAGATCACTCCAATGCTAACAATCCCCTTCTCTTCATATTGTTTTAGGTATCTACGATCATGGCAATTAAAATAGCTTCCTTTACCACCCGTAGTATCTTCCCAAAATTCACCTACGGCTTTGGCTATACTCCATGCACTCGTGCGCTTACGTTCATCAAAAACTAAAGCCACATGGCAATGGTAGCCTTTCCTTTCCCCCTGCTCTAATGCCCATACCAGAAGTAATACGTCATCGCCATATTCAGAACGATTTATTCTTCTACGTAGTTTTTCTAAATCATGATCAATCTGTTCGATATCAGGACTGACTGTATAGGCTAAATCAACTCGTACAACTAACAATGCAGAATACTCCCTCTGCAAATCGCGTAACCGATCCTCTAACTTATTAGCATTTAATCTTTCGTTATAACGATGCTGCCGAATTTCATTCAGATGGTCAGCTCTAGCTCTATTGAAATACCTTTGCCAGCCTCTAAATGAAGTTTGCTTTAGACGGTTGTAGAGGGAACTTGATGTTTCATATTTCAGATCATAGTCATACAACAGATTACAAAATTGATCGATTAAACATGAGTAGCTAAAGTCAGGGTTATAGATTTCATGGAAATCAAAAAGCAGGTCGCAGAAGGTTTGATAGAATGATCGGAGTTGTCGTGTTGAATCCATACCTGATTGAACAAACCTTTCAATATCTATCAATAGTGATGCTTCATTAATTTGTTTTTGGTTAGGTTCAACTTTCATGTTCACTTACCTGTAGTTGTTTAGGACTACATGAAGTGACTACTGTGTAATTAATTACCTAAAGGCTTTAACATTATGTTTAGGTAGTATGAATTATGCTTTAAGATAATAAGTAGGTTTGAATTAGATAGATAACATAGTTGTTTAAGTAGAGGTGTTATGGAGTTAGATTAACTATTAACTATGTCATTACACCTAGCCGATACCACCTACAAGTAATACGATTTCCTATATAAGATCGATAGTTCAATATATTCATTTATAATGTAGTGGTAGTTTTTCTTGTATGATGAGTTGCTTACTTCATGTCAAGTTATCCGATGCCTAATCACCTTGCCAGTTATATTCATCTCCATTAAAATTGAATAGGAGAAAGAACAACAAAGCAAACACAACTCCTCCCATCTCTTACAGAAATTCGGCATGGGATTACCTGTACAAACTGATAGTATCGCCCTAGTATACCCTACTCGAAGCTTATAAAAAAATAATGGGAAATCAACTGAAATCTCCCTAGAAACACCCCCAAAACTCCTTCTACATTTAGCTAAACTGCATGTAAAGCTTACTGTAAAAGAGATCGACTATGTACCACAACACAGCCCAGAAAGAACTAAAACAATTCATTAAACAATGTTCCGATACAGATATGATCGGAGTTCTACATGTAATTAATAAAAAACATGAAGAACGACATACTAGACAAGAGATTCCGGACATGGATACAGCTTTAGTCCAATTAGATATTCAGACTTTAAACACTCTGAATAATACTGATGAGATAAAGACTAAGGCTTTAAGATTATGTGATCACATTAATGAAAGAGAAGCTTCCGATTTAATGAGTAATTTAAAATCCTTTCTAAGCACACTATCAATACGAGGAAGAGACCTTTCAAAATACGAGAAAAACAAACGCTTATTATATTTTGCACTTAACCAAATTAAACATAATGAGAGTCGATATAATACTTTCAGTGAAATACATAATGAATATTTTAGGTTCCTCTATACGATATTCATGCTACCCAACTATTATGAATCTAACCGCTCTCTTGATAATCTGGAAGCAAGCTTCAGCAAAATAATAAGCAAGCAACCATTACACTTTAAAAACTTCGATAGTGATAGTTTTTACCTATGGGCTAAAGGCTATATGGATCAAGATAAGGAAAACGGCAGAGTGCACAATAGTAACAGCTATAATCCGTTGACCCCCAAAGAGTATAGTATTGTCATTAATGCTATCTTTGATAGCCTGTTAGATAAAGATGCTAACATCTACAAAGCAATAAAAATTCAGTTATCAAATGCTTGGTATCAAAAAAGGCATAGAGAAAAAAACAAGGGGCGAAAACATCATTACTATCTGACCGATAAAGCTCTTCTTAGCTTAGAAATATTGGCGAAGAAGCATGATATTACCAAAGAAAAGATGATAGAAAGCCTAATCAATGAGCGCTACACTAAAGAGTGCATGGGCAATAGCGGCAATCATCTTTACTCCGTATAGAATCTTGAAGCTTGTACATTCATGGGTAGGAGTCTCTCCCACCCATTACAGGGAGCAGTCCATTAAAATGTCTAAACAACGTTAGTGACATAGAAACTACCCTTTGATCTCTTCAAGCACATCTAGTAGCTTCTTGGATAAATCTGGATGGTAATGAAAAAAAGTTGCTATATCTGGAGCAATAAAACCATGTTTCGGTTGCTTTACATGTTCGTTAACATAATCGCGAATGAAAAAGTATAAATTTTTGATTCTGTTATAACTGTCTTTTACGCTCCTAGCAGAGATGACAAAACCATATTGTTGAAGCATGATTTCTTCAGCTCTGGCGCTACAGCTATCATCATTCTTCACAGCCCCATAAATTGGATTATCAAGCTCGAACTCTTTCTCACCAATCAGATTCCAAGTTCCAAACCTACTGACCCACGTACCTTTAAAGTCTGAGAATATACTATTATGGCATAGGTCTTTACCAATCGATTTAATGTAGTTTTGTACTTGCAGCCTATCCATTACGTCCACACTGTTATGAATGCGAATGAAGTCCCCTATGCTGTTTAAAAGATCCTGAGATTTATGATAGTAGGCTTCTCTTCTTAGTTTAGCTCTTTCAGGAATATCATTAGGTGTCTCTTTCATGATTAAATTCTTAACATCAACCTTCCAATATAATCGCTTTCGCAGCATTTCAAACTCGATAAATAATAATGCCCTCAAGAAGACATGCTCATTACCAATTTCATCATAGTGAGCTTGCAATGTATCTTTGCTACTATTTAGTATTTTTAATTTTATTAGCCTTCTATAGACATGGCAGGCGATATTGCCACCTAAATCAAACGTTAACATTTGAGCGACTAACCTAAAACTAACTGCGTAGGATGCTTGAGCTATGCCTGATTCTCGGGTCAGCATATAGACATCCTTAATAAAACTGTCATCAAGCATTTCTGTTTGTTTCATTTCATTCATTAGACCATCTGATGCTTTTTCAAACATCTGTCTATTAATGTATTTACGGGCTTCGTGTTTCTGCCTTATTGTTAATGACTCAGGTAAATCCCATTCATGAGCTACGTTATAGGTAGCCAATATCTCCACCCCACATAACAAATAGTGTCTATACGCCTCAGCTTGCTGACCAGTTAGCCTCTTGTCTGCAATCAATCTTCCAACTAAATCATTTAGCTTCCCATAAATGCTTACTTTCTCTGTTGTTATTGTTGAAAGTGACACTAGGTCATAGAAGTATAAGAAGTCTACAATCTCAAGAGCTGTGTTCTGAACATCATTAAGCTTTGGCATAAATAATTAGTCTAGTGTCAAAAAAAGGAGTTCCAATTTTGTAATTTTCGCCACTCTTTCCATTTTTTACAATGCTCCATAAGCGATCTTGAAAAATATTCACGTAGCGACGAGATATTTCAAAGCCATACGTTAAGTCATTGTACAAATATAGGAGTCTCACAATGTACGAGCTAAAGACAATTGATTACCTATTTTTAAAGTATCGAACTCCTCACATCAAGTTGGAAGACATTACCAAAGAGTTTTATCCACATCTATGTAAGGAAAGGGTTTTAGAAAAGGCTCGCCAGCAGAAATTCCCATTTGCCTGTTTTCGCCTTGATGATAGCCAAAAAGCTCCTTTTTTTGTCCGTCTCGAAGAGCTTGCAAATGCCTTTGATGAGATTTACCGTCAGAGCCACTCCATCTTCCAAAACACGATGCAAAAAACAATCAAAACTTCATAAGTAGAGATAGTGACATGTTTACAACTTTCGAGAGCAAATTTACAAACACCTTCGAAGAATTAACTTTTACTAGTAAAACAAATTCACCAATATTCGTAATTATCAGTATTAGTGAGGTAGCATAGGATGGGAGTTACACATAACTTTAATATTGATCGTAGAGTTCGAGCAAAAGAGTTTATGACACTGCTTTCTATTGGCAGAACCAAATTTTATCGAATGATTAAAAAAGGTGAAATTCCACAGCCAATCAGAGTTAGCGAGAAAGAAGTCTTTTGGCACGAATCAAGTGTTAAAAAAGTTGTAGAAAAACATAAGTAAAATTCTGATATGATAGCCTGCTAAACGCAGGCTTTCTTTTTAAATTAAGAGCCTTTTAAAACGGGTAACAAAACGGGTAACTCGGAAAAACCATAGAATTTAATTATTCTTTTTCAAAAGGTTGAGATGAATAAGATTGTTGTAAAAAAACATAATGGTGGCACGATTGCTCAAAATAAAAGAGCACGTCACGATTACTTTATCGAAGAAAAATTTGAAGCAGGCATGTCCCTCCAAGGTTGGGAGGTTAAGTCCTTGCGTGCTGGACGTATGACGCTTTCTGAAAGTTATGTCATCTTTAAAAATGGTGAAGCCTTCTTATTCGGTTCACAAATCCAGCCATTATTATCGGCATCAACGCATGTGGTTCCTGAATCGACACGAACACGTAAGTTATTGCTTTCTCGTCGCGAACTAGAAAAACTTTTGGGTGCCGTCAATCAAAAAGGCTATTCATGTGTACCTTTAGCATGCTATTGGAAAGGTCATTTGGTTAAACTAGAAATCGCACTTGTTAAAGGGAAGCAATTACACGACAAACGTGCAACTGAAAAAGATCGTGATTGGCAACGTGATAAAGCGAGAATGTTGCATAAGTGATTTTATAATTTTGAACGCTTTCCATATTTGGAAAGCGTTGCTTTTTTATACGTTAAAAATTATTTTATTATTTTATCACATTACTAAAGACGAGCATCAATCCAATAATCGTACAATTTAAAACCCTTATTGATGACTTTTGTAAATTTTTCATATATTTCTACACTTATTTCTTCATCAAAAAAAGCTGATTCAGCACCAGAACTCAGTTCACGCAAATATTCTTCCAGTTCTCGTGCCAAGCTTACTTTTTCGGCTCGATATGAATCCAGTGACATGATATTTTCCGTCTCATATTGTGCAATTAATTGCTCAAGTTCAGGTAGTTTTTGCAATACATGCGCTAATGACTCATATAATACTGTCGTATAATGCTCTTGTCTTTCATCTTTAAATAATTCATATACATCTTGTTCAAAAATTCTATTTTGTTGAATATAAATACGATAACATAATGGAATTTCTTTAAGATCTATCTTTATTTTAAAAGAACTCAATCTGATTTGATCAATCAAATTCATCTTATGATCAGCTCGCCCATTTTTATTTTTCCTATTTTTATATCTTAAAAACTCTATACGCAATTTATCCCTAAAAGTATCAACATTATAAATATTTTGATCTGTTTCCATATTATTACCTAAAACTATTAGACTTCTTTCATAAGTCATTTTTTACTCAGTTCTAAATTATAGATTCCAGCAATTAAATTGAATCTTAATCCTA